>DAOLNV010000077.1:0-4540 GCA_035416745.1 Candidatus Hydrogenedentota bacterium
GCGCTTGGTACATGTCCCCTTGCTGGGCCTATAGACACAAGTCCCGCCGCAGGAGAACGGCCCCGTTGCTCACACGTTGTTCCGGAGGGGCATCTTCCAGCAGTTCCACTCCGACACGGACGCGCGGGGCGGCATGGGAGGGTAGCGCCGGCAAATGGAACCGCACCTCGCGCCACGGCTCGTATATATTGACCATGCCTCCGGCATTGGTTTCGCCGGCGGGTATGTTGCCTTGGGCGGCGCCGGCGGCCTCGGTCAGCGGGGTCTCGGAGCCGTCCGGCGCAACCGCGACGCACTCGAGTCTTGTAATGCGGATACCGTGAAGGCCGCCGTGATACTCGAACGTGAGCACGTAAGGACCAGGCCCATACCACGTCTCGGCGAGATCGAAGGTCAAGACCACCGCAGACCCGTCAGCGAAGTTCACAGTGCTCCATTCGCCGACGTTCTTCGAGCGAAATTCCGGTGCGGGATCTGGAATACCTGAACGGCGCAACACGTCAACGGCCGCGCCCGCCGCGCGGAATCCGGACGCCATCGTGTCAACCAGCCGCGAGTGGAACGGGCCGGGGTCAATTGCACGTGCCCAGGCGACATGTTCTATCTCGAGGGTTCGGGCGGCCGCGTCTACTTGTTCAAACGCAGCCCGGTAACGCGCGTTGCCCGGCGATGCGGGCTCGGATGCGCCAGCCGCTGGCGCTTGTGAAAGGAGCCGCAATCCGTCGGAGAGGTCCAGATATGCCTGATGGATGCGCGACTCCGCGATGGCGGGACCATACCCCAGTTTCATGGCGCGGTCGAGCGCATCATCGGCCTGGCGCCTGAGGCTTATCATCTCCTCCTCGGAGGCAATTGCGCCAAGTATCCACTCCCCGAAACCAAATGGGTGGCCGCCTTTTGTGTAGGCGGCGCCGGTGTCGCCGATCAGAGTGATGGCCGTTCTGCTGCCGGCGAGTTTCCAACCGACGGGTCCAACCGCGACGGCCCATTCCGCGAACCGGTCCGGTTCGGCAATCCCGTGCGCACGCGCCCAAGCCCGTGCAAACCCGGCCTCGTCACGGCCCTTATTGTTCCACAGCCACTCGGCGGCAGCCGTCACGTTGAAGTCGTGAAGATCGTTGGAGGGAACAGCGTAGACGATGACGTTGGATAGCCGTTTCTCGACGAACTCCGTCATGCGCGCGCGAATGAACTGCGGTCCCGTGAACGGCGTGACGGTGCGCCACGCATTGGTTACCTGGGGGTACACGCCCAACCAGCGCCCGGACTGCGCAAACGACTCCAACAACGGATAGATCATCGGCTTGTCCGAAGAATCGTAGGTATATCCGCCGTGGTAGTAGGAGATCTTGACGTCAGGAGGCGCGGCCTTCAGGACCAGTTCGTTGACCGGATAGGAGCCCTGCGTCAGCAGCAGGCGAAGCGAGGCGCCGGGCTTCACGGCTTTCGCCCGTTCGAACGCCTGTACCGCGGCGGCCACCTCGACGGTGAACGGTTCTCTTCCATCGCAGGCGGGGCAAAAACAGGGCGCGGCATCCTCGGACAGCCAGAGCATGACCTCGCTGATCTCCGGCAATCGCACCAGAGACTCCATCCAGTCGCCGAGGATGCGAATCGCATCCGGGTTTGAGAAACAGATTCCCGGCGTGTAATCGGAGGGCACGGGCACGGCCGGGTTCGGAGTGGACGCGAGCCCCGGCAGGCGCTTGCGCAACTCGTCGTTGGTCATGATCTGTTCGAGGTGAAGGATGATGGGAACGAGTTTGATCCCTTCCCGAACCGCTTCGCGGCGCATGTCTTCCGGTAACGAGCCGATTCCGTTACCGTTGTCGTCGCACGACAGGGATGCGTGGGCCTCGACGACGTTGAACTTCCGCGCAGCGAGCCAGGCCAAATCGCGCGTGGAACTCCCTCCCCACTGGCCCCGTTCGGGCATATCCGGCCAGTCGGTCAGGGCTAATTCAGGCACCGTGCCTGGTTCGGCTTTCAGCATCTGAGACAACGTGCGCGCGCCGTAGAGAAGCCCAAGGTCTGTGTTGGCGCACACCAGCAATCCTCCGAAGGCGCCCGCTTGCGAGATTGAGACGATGACGCAGGCTTGATCGGCATTGGGCACGGTCGCTAATACGTTGGCTGCGTTTTCGGGAAGAGCGTTGCCGGCATTGCCTGACAATGTGAACACAATGCGGAACGGCGCATCTTCGGCTGTGGCGGCCGCGAACGGGGCCAGCAACCCGCGGATGGTGTCATATTTGGGCTCGGGAGCATCCGGCACAATGAGCGCGACGTCTTCGGGGCGCGCGGGGTGGACGGCTGCGACCTTGCAGGTTTTCGGGCATGGAATAACGCGTCCTTGCCATTCCGCCGCAAGCGCGGTTGTTTCCGCTCCGTATGCTGCCGTTGATGCCAAGAGTATTGTGGCGAATAGGACAGCTTCTTCTAACGTCTTGCGCATCTGGGTGCCCTCCGTACGGATTGCCGTTGTGTGGGAAGCATGATATCACGTGAGGACACCCCGGCTTTCATCCGAAGCGCGGACGGTTCGCGCGCCAATGCAGTACCCCGGCGCGGCCATGTGAACGAGACAGTGTCCCTGTTGACAGAACCCAAGGGAGGGCATATCGTGATCTCGGCTGGAGTTGCGGAATCTCAGTTCTCAGGTGGGGTAGTTGTCGACGGGCTTGGGCGGTGGGCCTACGGTGAGCATCGGCTCGGGAGACGACGGATCGGAGGGACCATGAAAGCACTGAATCTTTGGAACTGCACCATGATGGGGGCGATGGTTCTGATTATTGCCACTTGCTCCTTTGCGCAAGATTGGCCGCAATGGCGGGGAGACAACCGGGATGGCAAGGTGACCGGGTTCAACGCGCCTCAGGCCTGGCCCGCGGCACTAAAGCAAGTCTGGAAAGTAACCGTCGGCGTGGGTGATTCCACTCCTGCGCTGGTTGGTGACCGGCTCTATGTCTTCACGCGGCAAGGCGAGGACGAGGTTACGTTGTGTCTAGATGCGAAGACGGGAACGGAGGCGTGGCGGGACAAGTACGCGGCGCAGCCTGTGGCGGGACCGGCTTCCCGGCACCCCGGGCCCAGAAGTTCCCCGGCGGTAGCAGACGGGAAAGTCGTCACGCTGGGCGTGGCGGGGGTCCTTTCCTGCCTGGATGCCGCAAAAGGCGCGCCGGTGTGGCGAAAAGATCCGTTTCCCGGAGTCGTTCCGGAGTTCTTCTCAGCCATGTCTCCCATCATCGTTGATGGCATGGCACTTGCGCATCTGGGCGGTCCGGGCAATGGGGCTTTCATCGCGTTCGACCTGAACACGGGCGACGAGAAGTGGCGGTGGGGCGGCGAAGGCCCGGAATATGCCTCACCGGTTCTGTTGACGGTCGCGGGGACAAGACAGGTTGTGACGCTGGCGGAAAAGAGCGTCGTAGGAATTGGCGTGGCAGACGGCGCGTTGCTGTGGCAACTGCCATTCGTTCCCGCAAGAAGAGCCTATAACGCGGCCACTCCATTGGTGGACGGGCAAACCGTTATCTACATGGGAGCAGGCCGGGGCAGCAAAGCCGTTAAGGTCGAGAAGCAGGGGGACGGCTTTTCCGCGACGGAGCTCTGGAGCAACCCTGATATCGCCCCTCAGTTCAGCACGCCGGTTCTGAAGGACGGTTTCATCTTTGGCCTCTCAAACACGGGCAATCTGTTTTGCCTCAACGAGCAAACGGGTCAAACAGCCTGGGTTGACGGCACTGTGCGCGATAAGGGGGGCTTTTCGGCTATCATCGACGCGGGTTCGGTCATCCTGGCTCTGCCGAGCAGTTCAGAAATGGTTGTGTTTGAGCCCAGCGGTACTGCGTATGCCGAGCTGGCGCGGGTCAAAGCCGCGGATACCCCGACGTATGCGCACCCGGTGCTCGCAGGGAGCACCGTCTTCGTGAAAGATGAAGCAACGCTGGCAATGTGTACCATCGAATGAACCGACTGGTGCCCGGAATCATCCGGTCCGGGGTTCAAAGAGTATTCCGAGCAGTCTTTCGTCCGGAGTCTGATTCTTGGCGGGTCCGAACGGCTGTCGGCCGGGCGTCATGACGGTAAGCGTTTCATTGTAAGACCAATACGCCCATCCGATATTGTTTTCCTCAAACGCGTCGCGAACGTCCTTGAGGTACTCATACCTGTCTTCGGGATCGATCGTGCGTTGGTAACACCCGAATTCCGCGCACCAGAGCTTGAGGCCCCCGCCGTAAGACTTGTTCCAATCCACGAGTTTCTTGACGCAGTCCGTGATTCTTTGTTTATTCCATCTCGCATCCCCGTACTCGAGGAGCAAGCCCTCCGCGGCGGGGCGCCAATCGGGGGGATCAGCGGGGATCTTTTCGAGGATGGACTGTTTGCGTTCGGCGATGATTTCGGGGCTCGATGGATACGGAACCGAGCCCAAGTAAGACCACAACTTTGGGGTTAACCATTCTGCTCCCTGCAACGTGAGCACAAAGGGATCGTAAAACGTAAAGCTGTACATGACATTCGCGTCATTCACGGGTTT
>DAOLNV010000077.1:4640-27510 GCA_035416745.1 Candidatus Hydrogenedentota bacterium
AGGTCGACGATCTCTTGCAGATACCATTGCTTCGAGGCGTCCAGATGGTTTCCGGACATCAACGGCTCGGGGTTGACAATGAGTTTCACGAACTCGAAGCCCATGGATTTGATGAGTTGGATGTCTTCCCGGGTGATTCTCATGATGGGTTCGGGCGGAATAGTGCGGAATTGACGATCGATGGATATGCCTCGATTCAGGTCAAGCGCCAGTTTGGCGGGTGGCGGCACAAAATCGAGAGTGGAGCCGGAGCCGTCGGGCCGAGCGGGGCTCGGCAAGCAGACAGATAAGACAGCGGTAACCAGCAGGGCCGCGTATTTCGTCCTTACGGACCCTTCGTGAACCGTATCATGCCCTCGCCTAGTTCGGCACATGCATTGATTGTTGTGATTCATGAAGAGCGGTCACAGCCAGCAGGTAGAAGACATTGTGAACGAGCCAAGGCTCGTTTGTGCGGTATGAAGGATAAGGGCGCCCGCCGGTGGAGAGATCGACGCCGGGGCGGTCGCGCCCGGTGATGTCCCGTACAAAACCGTTTGGAATGGCGCCCGGCACTGCCCCGCGTTCGTGTCCAGGAATCGTGATGTACCGGTGATGGTACCGCGGCAGATTGTACGTGCCTTGGCCTTCCATCATACAAAGGGCGTAAGGATTCTTGCCGAGCACAAAGTCAAGTTGATCGACACCGAATTGGAGTGCCCGCGGGTCACGCGTTACACGGTAGACCATCAACGCCGACCAAGCGCCGCAGCAGATCTGATAGTTGCGGCCGAACGCACTTGTTGGTTCAAAGAAGTAGCCATCGGCGCCGGGCTTCTGCTTCAACACACCGAGCGGGTTAGCGGCTTCGGCAATAAATTCAGGGAGATGTTTCTCCAACCTTGCCTTGATTGCTTCCGCGAGAGGGTCGTCAGGCAACTTGAGCGCGAAGCATGCGAGCGCGGCGGCCGGGATATCGCCCGTACCTTCGCATCCGCCGGCCAACTGGCCGTTGGCATCGCCGGAGGCCAGCAGGCCTTGCACGCTATTCTGGCAGTAGGCCCGATACCGTTCCTCGCGGGTGGCAAGGAAGAGGTCAACGCCGCTGATAAGCAGGAGGGGATCCGACGGGGCCTTCGCAGCGGCGTGTTCCCAGAGGCGGACTGCTCGCGCACGATAGTCGTTCTCGACCTTGATTGCCTCGAGTAGACCGGCAAGCTGGGTCCATCCGCCGATGGCCAACGGCGAATTTCCCTCGCCTTCCTTTACGATCGGGTCGTCGGCGGTACCGGCGATGTTGTCGGTTGTTTTCTCAGGAGGACACCAATTCATCCACGTTTTTCTATCCGGCCCCTGCTCGATGTGGTTCAGAAGTCCGCCCGCTACGGGATCTTGGATCTTCGCCACGTAGCGGGCGCCCCACCAGGCTTCGTCCAGAATATCCGGCCGTGTGTCCTTGTCTCGGTCCCATTGAGCGAAATACTGGGGCGCGGCAATAGCTGCATTGACGAGAGCAAAGAGCACGCCGCCGTCGCCGTACTCATAGGTGAGTTTGTTGTAATCGCCCGCGCTGTGCCATCCCCCTGTCAAATCCCGATGAGTACCGTCACCGAGTTTGGCGTCGTCGAGATGGCATGGCGCGTGCCATCCAGGCACTTCGCAGCCGCAACGCTGGACATAGAAGAAATCAACATTGGCCTTGGCGGTCTCTTGAAAGAGCAGGTCCCGCCCGATTCGGAAGGGGTAAGACACGCCCACTTCCGAACCGACCTCCGCCCTGACGGTATATTGCCCGCCGGGTTCGATTGAAGAGAAATCGGCGCGCCAGAAGTACCACCCCCAGTCCGCGTTGTCTTGTCCGTACATACGGCCGGCGCAGGTGATCTCCGACTTCCAGACGCGGTCTCCGGCGGCATTGAGCAGTTCGGCCGTTCCGAAAGTGCCTTTGTTAGGGAAGAAGTTTGTAAGCACTACTGCGGTCTTTGGGCCTTGTTGTTCATACCCGACCTGGTTTACGACAACGCGGACGAATGGTTTCTCCCGCACCCGCATAGCGACCTCGTCGAACCAAGCCGTTTGTGAATCTTCGGCGTGCGTTGAATCTCTTTGCGCCAGCAGGACCGGACGAAACCCGTAGGCGCCTTCCGGAGGCTCCTGCTCGCCGCTCGTTACCCTCCGCCAGCCATCGCCCTCGACGGCCTCACCCACGCCAGCAGATATAAACTGCTGCGCGGCGTCCGACCACATAACCAGTAAGCGAACACGGGTCCCCGGCTTGCAGCGCGCCATCGCCGTGACCTCAACCGCGTCCCATCCCGGCCATAAAGCATAAGGAACGCTGGAAGCCGCCGCCCATTCTGCCTGCGTGCTCAAGGCCAGACAGGCGTCTCCTTGAAAGGGGCTATCAGTGCTTCTCGCAGGACTGCCGCCACGCGCGCCGGGCAGCAGGCCGTTCTCGGTCTCTTCCGACCAATACGGAATCCGTTCCTTGGAATCAACCGGCTCCTCGAACGACGCGTTGGCGGCCTCGACAGGTTCGGCGGGATGAATCGCAACGTCATCTAAGGCGGCACTCCCCCCCTTCACCCAAAATACGATGCGCGCGGTAATCTCGTCCCCGCCGGATTTCGGCAATCTGCCATCGTGTTTCCCGGGAAACGCCGGCGTTTCGACTGCAACGTAGGTCCAATCCTGGTGGGAGGCTACCCGTGGGGAACGCTCTGTCTCCAGAATCGTACCCTTGGAGTTGCGCAGCTCCACCTCAAGCCAGGCGGCCCCGGATACAGTCTGGAGCCACCCGTCCACAAGGTGTCTCTTGCCAAAGGCGAGGGGTGTCCATTCGCTTGCCCACACTTTGCGCGCACGCTTGGACTCGGCCTCGAGGCTCCGTGTCCCGGTATGGCTTTTGCCATCCAGCCAAACGCCGCGCACATCGTCGTCATTCGCACTCAGAGACGACCAGCCTGCCGGTTCCGATGTTCCTTGTTCGAAAGAGTTGATTAAGGAGGCGGCATCACCTCCAGCGGCGCCAAAACGACACCACGAGAGAACAATAGAAAATACCAGACAATATGGCCCCGCGACTCTCATGGTTCTTCCTCTGGTTTTGCGAATTGCGCCCAAATGCCAAGGTGCGGCTCCCTGGCGGATACGAATGTATTGTAATGCAGTCCAAGGCAAGGCACAATGCGCCAACGGCCGCGGCAACACTCCTTTGGGCAATACGTCAACTGTCGTGGGTCCATCAACCTGGCTCTTGACGCGCTTTCGAGTCAGGGGGACTTTATGAGCACAACGCGCTCGATCGAGATTGCGTTTTGGGCGCCGGCTTTGCCGTAAGGGAATCCGGGTCCCTCGAACTTGATCCGGGCCCACACATCGAAGGTCTGTTCCGGATGCTGGGGATTGTGCGCACTATCGACGTCGACCTGAATGACCCAGCTCCAGAAGAAGTAAACGTAGTACGAGGGCCCAACGGGAAACGTCCCCATCTTGTACCACTGATAGCCGTCACCGGATACGTCTTCGGGTTTGATGACTGCCCCTCCCCCGCTCCGCTTGTTGATGACGTCGTACAGGCCCCAAGGCATGGGCAACGCGTACTTCTTCATATCCTCATCGGACAGCTCGAGCCTGTTGGCAAGACCTGACTCCGCTTCCGAGTCCGGAACGCGCTTTGCCAAGTCGTTCCAGTTGCGCGACGTATCGGCGGTAAAATCGAATACGCTCTCCGGGGGCAGGTCTCGGAACTTCTCAGAAATGCGCACGATGGCGGGGCGGGCGAGCAATGGATTCAGCTCAGCGTCGATCTCAGCAAGCGCGGCATCCTGCTGTCCTTTCGGAATACGAAACGCGATCTGCGCGGCCCAGGTGTGTCTGCACCGCGCTGCAACGGCGTCGCGGTCAAGGGGCATGGTCTCGGGGGTGTGTCCACTCCGCACCCATTGTGCGAGGAGGTCAGGAAACAGAACGATCGACGCCCGATCGAGGGGAAGGCGCGCGAACCGCACGCGGCGCAGCAGGACTTCGCCGTCCGCAACGGTTTGTTCCGCTTTGTCGAAGAGCGCCTGCGCTTCGAGGACAAAGGGCAGGTCCAGGTAATGGTATTGCCGCGGAGAGGCGCCCATGCTCAAGTAGCTGGGCTTCGCGTCAGACGCCTGCTCGAGACGCGCCAAATACTGCCGGATCGGCTCGCCGGCCGCGCCGTAGAAGCCGTCGGTAAACGTCCGCACGAGCGCGCCGTAATCTTGATAGGGGTCTTCGAGGGTCTTCATCATCATCCATATCTTGAAGTCGCGCATGTCGGCGAGGATGGGGTATTCGTGTTCCGTGAAGACGCCTTCTACATTGTGTTCGGCATAGAAGCGGTAATCGGGCGCGTATGTGTGCACGGTAGGCAGCGGAAGGCCGTAATGCGGCGCGTACGTGACCGCATAGTCCCATATCCTGAGGTTCTTGGCAATTGCGGCCCAGCGGAGCAGATGATCGTGAAATTCCTGGTTCAGCGGGTCGGTAACCGGCCTGGTGAAGTTGCTCGAGGTGTCGCAGAGGCGGACGATTACGTTGTCGCGAGGGCGTATGGATTTGGGCGGTTTCTGCGTCATCATGTAAGCGAGGGTATCGATGTAGACCTCGGGAAAGTCATTGCGGATTGCGTCCGCGATGTAGTTTACGAAGTCCAGCAGCGGCCCAGCTTCGGATTCTTCGGCTTTTGCAATGGTCTGGCAGTTCTCGCACTCGCACATCCCTGCCCAGTCGTTCTGCGAGATGCTGAAGACGGTCGGAGCGGGCTCGCCCTTTTCCCTGGCCGCGGCGCGCGATTGCTCGATGTACGCTTTGAGCTTGTCGACAAAAAACGCCCGCAGCTCGGGGTTCGTCAGGCAAAGCTGTTTCTGCTTCGTGTCGCGTTGCCCTCCGATGAGCGAGAACCACTCCGGATGGGTGGCGAAATATGTCTCGGGGGGAACATACATGTAAAACGTGTGCACGTGGTAGGGGGGGCCGTAGTCCATCGCACCGCCGTATTCTCTGGCGATTCGGGAATCGCCATCGCGGTTCAGGCGGTTCCGTGCTGCGAACCGCCCGCCATCGTTACCGTAAAGCATGTAGATATCGCGGCAGCGGAACGCGGGTTTCCCGGTGCGGTCAATGGCGTCAATCCGCAATGTTGCCATCTGTGGGACCGTCTCCTCGTATGCGTTCCACCAGTGCACACCGACAACGTCCTCGAGGAATCGATAGGCGGCATACAGCGTGCCGCGAGGCCTTCCACCCGCGAGGATGAGGTCGTCACCGACTGTTCGCATAACCCATTCTTCGGGTCCGAGCGCGGCAGCATCGATTCCGTGCGTTGCGGCGAACGCGGTAGGCCCGACGAAGAGGCGCGGACCCTGTGCCGGCATCTGAGACTCGGGAACGACGCTGAAGGCAGCGCCGGTGACTGCCCCGAGATAGGTTGCGAGTTCCTTGGCCGCTGTCTGTTCGGGTGCTTCAGACGCATCGCATATGACAATCGCCGCCACAGCGTTGCCGCCATCAGCGATGGTAACTGCCCCGGAGGACATCGCCCCGGCAAGAAAGACTCCTAAGATGACCAAACGTACCATGGTTGCTCTCCCCTGTCGTACCCGAAGAGTGATTGCCCCTTGGAGGGCACGCAGCATCGGCAGTCGTCAGAACGGCGCGCCTTTTGAAACCTCCTCGGGGGCCCCATTGTGTGTTCTCCACAATGGACACTCATAGGACTATAGCGCAATCGGCGGTGTGGCGCATCTAAAACGAGAATAGGTGCCTGCCTTCAGGTTGAGACTTGGCGGCTGAAGGGCGTAGATTTATTGACGGACAAATCACTCAATTCTAGAAGGAGAGACACGCTATGACTTCGAGTGCCAACTTCTCCAAGTTTGCGCATCTGTTTGCCGCCTTGGCCGTTCTTGCCCTGCTGATGACAGGCGTTGTGTGCGTAGCGGAAGCTCAGGATGCAGCCGCGGCCCCGGCGACTGGCGCGCCGCCGCTGCGTGCGGGTTTTGCGCGGACAGAACTGACGCCCGCGGTCGGCATGGAAATCCCCGGCGGATTCAACAAGAATTTCTCGACGGGCGTGCACGATCCCTTATGGGCAGAAGCCGCGTATTTCAGCAATGGCGCCGTGACTCTGGCGGTGGTTGGCGTGGATCTCATTACCGTTTCAGAGGACATGGTTCAGGAGGCGCGGAAACAGGCGGAGGCACGTTGCGGCATACCCGGGGCGAATATCTTGATCGGCGCGAGCCATACGCATAACGGCGGCCCGGTAAACAGCTGTTACTACGTCGAGAAGGACCAGACTTATTGCATGCAGGCCGCCGAGCGAATCGCCGAAGCGGTGGTGAAAGCCAGCGAGGCAGCCGTCGAGGCCCGCATCGGACACGGTCTTGGCCAGGAATCCGGCGTAGGCTACAACCGGCGGTTCCGCATGAAGGACGGCACGATTCGCACACATCCAGGGAAGATGAATCCCGATATCGTCGCGCCCGCGGGACCGATCGACCCTGACGTGGCCGTGATCGCCGCGGAGGACACACAAGGCAAACTTCTGGGATGCATCGTGAATTTCGCGCTGCACGGCACCACTCTCAGCGGCAGCCAGCTCTCGGCCGACTGGCCCTTTTATCTGCGGCAGACGGTCCGGGGCGGTCTGGGCTCCGACATAGGTGTTGTCTTTTTGAACGGGGCCTGCGGCGACGTCACTCAAGTCGACAATCTTGATCCGAGACCCGGTGAATTCGGGGAGGTCTGGGCGCGCCGCGTCGGCACGAGCGTCGGCGCGGCCGCGTTGAATGTTCTGGCGAAAACGGAATTTGCGGCGAATGCGCCTTTGGGCGTCAGGTCGGAAATGCTGGCGCTGCCCATCCGCGATCTCGGCAGTTCGGATGAAGAGCTCGTGAAGCGCGAGGCGCCCGGGATTGGCCTCGGCACCGGCGACGAGATATACCTCAAGGAAGCGGCGCTGGTCCGCGAAATGAAGGCTCAATCACCGGCGGTGAAGGTTGAAGTTCAGGTGATGCGGATCGGGGATGCCGGCATTGCCAGCAATCCGGCCGAGTTCTTCTGCCAGCTGGGGCTCGACATCAAACGCGGGTCGCCGTGGAAACCCACGATGGTCGTCGAACTTGCCAACGGGTGCTGCGGGTATGTGGGCACGTCGGAGTCGTACCTTGGCGGCGGGTATGAGGTCCGTACGTCGCGCTGCAGCTACCTTGCGGCAGGCTCGGGCGAGCAAATCGCGAATGCCTCGGCCCGCCTCCTCTGTCAACTCGCCGGACAGTGAGCCGCATCCAGAACGTGTTTCAGGCGGGCGCGGGTCAGGAAGTGATTTCCGCGATGACCAGGCCATACCCGGGCACTTCAACACGGAGCGGTTCTCCCGCTGCCACGGGTAACGGCTCAGATACAGATGACAAGTTGCCGGCAGCGTCGTAGACGTAGAGCCGCACTCTCTCATTTGAGTCAGGCCATCGATAGCTGCCGGATTTGACGGTTATGAGACGCTGCTCTCCCAGGATCCATCCAGGCCCCAGTTCGCGAATAGTGATCGGGTAGAGCCTGCTTACGAAGTTGTCGGGACTGTCAAGCAACAGGTTGGTTCCGTCCACGGGCGAATATACCAGCCCGTGAAGCACTGCCGCACGCACGGTGGCAAAGACCCCTTCACGCGTGGTGAAATCGCCGAAATTGCCGTATAGAAGCGGCACCGCATTGAGATGTGCGCCAGGCCACGTACTCACCCCGTTACCGGCTTCAGTGAACCGAAAAAATCTCGTGTCTCCGAACTCGCGGTGGACGTCCGGTCCGTTGGCCAGAAAGAGCTTGCTTCGTTTTACAGCCAGGTCAATCAAGGCCTTTTGAAACGGTATGCTGGCCCACGCATTGTCGGATTTGAGGCGCACAACGTGCCCTTCTTCGTCCAAGTCGGCAGAGTATCCATCCCAGCGGCTGTAGTCATACCGGGAGTACCCATTCCGCCGGAAAGCCCACGAAAACTCATCGCAATAGATGCCATCGGCGCCACACCCATCCATTGCGCGCACGGCCGCGCTCAGCACGTAGTCAAAATATCCCGTGCCCTCCCGCGGGACGAAATAGAACACGCCCCAGTCCTTCTGGGAATACTCCCCCAACCATGCGCGGCTGTAGGTGCCATCCTCAAACACCCGGCCATCGGCCGTGCGCACGGCGCAGTCCAGCCACGGCCATTGTTCCAGGACCGGACGATAGACTACCTCCATGGCAGGATGGCAATACGGGATGACCTTGATATGCGGACAGACCCGGTGAATGAGTTCGATCTCGTGCTGTATCGCTTGCCACGATTGCTCGCGGTGTTCGAAGGTCAAGAACTTCGCCACATCCAGTTCGGGGAAAGTCCCGGGGGCCGGCTCGGCGCCCTCGGGCTTCTTGGGCCAGTTGCCAGAGCCGACGGCCATGCTGTCCTGCTGCAGGCGAAGCCATGGGGGCAAGCCCACGCAGGCGGGTCCCAGATGAGCGAGCGCACGCCGGACCGCCTCTTCCTCGTTCTCAGCATCGGCAGGGCGCTTGCAGGCGAAGAAGAACGGTTGCGCAACGCAGTAACCGTTAACGCCCCAGCGCCGGCGCACGTCATTCATGAATGTCCAGTACCCTCCCTGTTTTACAGGTGTTATGGTGAGCTTGAGCTCGATGCATGCCCCGGCATCGAGCGCCAGGCATTCGGAATACACTTCCGCGACGCCTCCCCGCTCACGCAACGACATCAGACGCCTGAGCCAATCGCTTTCCGCAGTGACGCCGAAGCCTGTGCCGTCCCTTGCCTCGGACTCGACAAAAACGGTCGGGTTAGAGGCGGCGGTGTCGACCACGCCCGCCTCAGTATCTCCCGAGAGAGCAAACAGGCCAGTTTCACTGTGCAGGTGGAAGCGATGCCGAAACGGCACGCCTGTCCTTTCGGCGCCGGTATTGGTCCATCGCTCCGACCATTCGACAAGCCCGTCCCGCAGCATAATCGTTCTTTCGAGTGTTAAGGAGGGCCAATGCGCGGAAACGTGAAATCCATATTCACCCTCATCTTTTGTCGAGACCTCGAATGGGGCGACCACGCCATCTTCGGCGCGCAGGCCGGCGGAAGGATGCTGCGCCGCCATGCCCAAAGCGGTCTCGACCCGCAATTCGGTTCCAGTATCCATTTGAACGGCGAAACCGCCGGCTGAGCCCTGCCCGAGACTCAAGCCGCCCTGTTTGATGTATGTTCCGATAGGCCCTCGAGCGGGCACGTCGGAGGACGGAGCGGGCACAAACGACCTGTCCAGCCAGCCGATTTCGAGCCCTTCGACGACCAAGGTCCCAGCGCCTTGCTGTAGCAATCCCTCGGGAAGCAGGTTTGTCAGTTCCAGCGTGTTGCCATCGGCGCCTCGCGCCAAATCGGAGACATCCAATACAAAGACGGCGCCCATCCCGTCGCGTGTGGCATGGTTCGCGCCGGGCACGTCAGGGGCATATGTCACCAGCAACCCGCGCCCGCTGAATATCGGGAAGACGGTATTGCCGTGACCGCCCCCTGAGAGTTCCAGCATGCTCTCGCGCCCAATGAGCCGGGGCTGTTCTCCGTCGATGGTCCTGCCGGGCGCAACCTCGTTCAGCATGATCCCGAGGTTGTAGTTGCACCCTCCCCCGGCCGTTCCTTGGCTGAACGCCGCGAAGCGCAGTATCAGGACCTTGCCCGCCTGAGGCGGGAGCGGAGGAAGTGGCAGCCTGACCGTTTTCCCGCACGCGATTCTCTGGTTCTCAAGTTTCACGGGGTTTTCGAGCGGGATTTCGTGAACCGGCACGGCGTGCGCCAACGCCGGACACAAGGCAATTGCCGCGACAAGGAGACAAAGAAGCTGGGCGCTCCGGGAGAGGTTCTCTCCGGCGCCAGCCCCCAGAAGCGCAACTGACGATTGGAGATGGATTTCAGACTGCTTCATATCCCAGGTTCTCGATGTCTACAATCGCGCTGATGACGCCTGTTCTGATACGGCCCAGGCGGCCATCATCCCGGCATTGCCCATCCAGCGATGTGAGCCGCTGCAAGACTTCGACAAGCCCTTTGCGGTACGAGCCGCGGCCCCTCGGGGTCAGGCATTGTTCGAGGTACGAGGTTCGTTGCGGCGAATCCCCGAAAAGGTTTTCGAGGTGAAACTCGCCAGGCCGGAGGGGATCGTTCCGCAAATCCTCGGACCAGCTATCGAAAAAGGCGTCTTCCGCCATTAGGAAGACCTCCGCAACGCGCTGCCGCGACTCCGCGCTGTGGGGGCGGTAGTAAACATCGACAACCTCCTCCAGCGCGTCCCGCACGTCCCGCTGAGGCGCTTGAAGGAGACGGCCCGCGACGGCGGTATTCACCTCTACGGCCGGATTGATCATCGGGCCTTGGTAGATCATGCTCCCGCGCGCCCCGTCCTCGTAGTGTTCCCTGATCGCGGCTCCCGTGCGCTTCGGATAGGGCAAGAAATACGACAACCGGTTGCGCCGGGCACAGTGATACAGCCATATCCCTCCCGACGTGCCGTAGGCGCACCGCAGGCGCGATATAAACGCCTTGCGCCGGTCCGGGGCAACATAGGTGCCGCGCCATCCCTGGTCCATGAAACAGTCGATGTGGCCGGCCATTGTCGTCACGCGGTCTTCCTCCTCCGGAGAGAACGGCCCCGCATTGGCCCTGAGCCAGTTTGACGGGATAGCCGTGACGGTCACGTGGGGCCAGCGGGTCTTGATGTATGTGGCCGCGCGTGAATTCATCCGTACGTTGTATCCGACCTGCCCGTCCTCACCGGCGCATTCGGGACACATGCAGCATCCCAGGTCGCACGATTCGAGATGCACGCCTCCGAACTCGAAGTTGTCCAGCGTGCAATCGAGGATCTTCTCCACGTAGCTCCAGGATTCCTCCTTTGCGCCGCACAGGGCGTGCGCGTGCGGCTTCCCCTCGGGGTCAACACCCCGAACGCCGGGGTTGCCGGCAAGAATCTCGTCATAGCCCCAACTCAGCAGTCCCATGCCGAACATTATCTGCATGTCGAGCTTGCCGGCGGCTTTTATGAGCCTCCGGGCCATTCGGACGCGTTCTTCGTCTTGAAAGGCGCTCTTGATGTCCGGCGGATATCCATAGGTGGCAAAGAGGCCCCACACATCCAGGAAGTTGAAGCCCGCCTCGGATTGAACCTCGAGCGCGCGGACCAGGCCGTCGAGCGTCAACTCGTCAAACTGGGGTGCGGGCCAATTCTGCAACGGCAGAGGCTCATTCCGCATATCATTGATCCATGCGCCAAATGCAACCCGGTACGTATAGCCTTGTCCGTTCTTTATGGTATCGGCCTGCCTGTCTGGAGAGCGGGACAGCCCGGCCCCGCGTTTGCCGATTGCCATGGCCGCTCCTGCCGCGGCCATCTTGAGGATGGTTCTCCGGTCCATGATATCTCACCTCCCGCCCTATCGCGGCGCTTACAGACGGTCGCAACCTCGATTATCTATTCTGGCATCAGTGTGCTGGAGAAATCACGCGACACGCGGCAGGCTGTGTTCATGCCTACCATCGTGCACGATGCTCTTCGGCCCAGCCGACGACGCCATCCACGGGTATGGTCCTGCCGTCCGCGTGAAGGGTTCCGTAGTAACGGCCGAACACCTGATGCACTGTTGAACGGATAACCAGCAGGTTCGTGTCGCCGGCTCGCTCGTAGAACGGCTTGAACTCAAGGTGGACTGCGCCGCTTGATTCCGAGGTCATGCGCCATGGCCGCATGAAGGCACGCTCGCACTCGAGGAGAGCCGCGACGGCTGGACCATCCTCGCTGTGACGTTCCCGGCCGCGCCGCTTGATGACGTCCCGGATCCTCCGAAGAAACAGCAAAGGGATTAGAAGCCGCGAGCAGCTGGCTCTTCCAGGAGGTAGACGCTCCACGGCCGTGTGCGCAACTCCCCATCGGACACCAGGAAGGTGTCGCCAGTCATCAACTCACGGCCTCGTGCGCCCGCAGGGACGGGCCAGTCGAATGTTTCGAAGCTGAAAAGCACCCGTGTACGGCCTGTAGGATCCGCCCATGCCACTCCTTGCCAGGTATCCCCTTCGCCGAGCACGAACCGGCGCTTCAGGAGGGGCAGCACCTCGCGATAGGCGAAATTAACTCGTATTATCCGGTCACGGGCTTCGCCGGGCAGCGCTTCAAAATCGCGCGGGACCCGCATCTCCATGACGCCTTTCGAGGCGAGTGTCCGGAAGTACGAATCGGGATCGTAACGTTTCGAAGGGTCCCCGTGGTTGTAGAGAAAGTAGTAGCGGAGGTATTCGCGCCCCAAGACGCCATTGAGTCCCGAACTGCGCGTGGATAGTCCGAAGGGGCCGCAGTCCTCTTTCATGAGAAAGTTGTACCCCATTCGCTGCATGGCGTGCTGCAATTCGACGAGTTCGCTCAGTTGCGGATAGGGCGCGGCGTCGCTCATATCGCGATCGGCCCCAAAAGCGCAGTAGGAATCGGCCCACACGCCATCAATCCCGGTTTGCGCGCGCAAACGCCGGTAGGCATCCTGCATGTACTGGCGGAAACCCGCCGCGAGGTCCATGCCCATCAGAGTCACGTAGCCGCGGTTGTTCACCCGGCCCTCCGCGTCGAACATCAGCCAGCCGGGGTGCGCGCGGACAACAGGCGAGCAGACGGATTGGTGGGCTGGCGCAGACCATATGGCCACCTTGATGCCTCGGTCATGGGCTTTCTTCACCATGTAGGCCAAGCCCGGTTCGCCGCCGAGTTTGGGGCTGATGCGCAAGCCCCATGGGCTGCATACGCTCGTCGTGGCGAAGCTTCCCGGGGGACACTCGGCCTCGGCATGATCGATGTCTGTGTCCAGCACAGCCCGGAGTTCAATAACCCCAATGCCCCAAGCCGCGGCCTTTGGGACCACCTCGTTCGCGAAGCGATACAGCCAGGAATCCTGGAATTTTGGCGGCGCCATGGCTTTGCGCTGCTCAGGAGTGATGGCGCACTCCAACCCCGGCGTGTCGAACTGTTGATGAAACAGCACCGGGAGCGGTTCGGTGAGCTTGGCGCCCGCCTGGTCATTTAGACCGCCGACAACGCGGTCCCAAGCCCAAGTCCACTCGTTGATCGCGTCCCACTTGTCAGAGAGCCCGGCCGGACGAAAAACCCAGGACTTCACGGGAGTCACCAGGCCGCCCCTGGGGCCGGCGTTCACCGGGATGGCGGAATGGAGCACAATCCGGTCACCAACCTGAGATTCGCCGACCTCGGAACAGGAGACACGATCGAAAAAGCTCAGGGTTGTCCCTCGTGTTCCGCCCAGAAAGAAGAACGGTTGTTGCCGTGCACCGTACTTGCGCTTCGACATGCTGTAGGGCTGGCTCGGGTCTGCCTGAAGGCTTAGCCGGAACTCCTCTTCGTTTTTGTCATCGGTCTGGTTTCCCCGCTGCTGAAACCGCCAGTCGCCCTCGGCAAAAGCGACCGGCTCGTCCACCTCTATTTCATACACGCGGCCGACGTCGTAGAGACGCAGCTGCCAGCTCACGCCCGCATAGTCTCCCGCGTGCGTTCGAGTGGCGGCGGGCGCAAGCCACCATTCGGCGCGGCCGGAGGACAGCGTTACGTCAATGACAACAGCCTTCTTTTGCTGCCGCCATCCGGCGAAACGGCCCTTGAGCGGGACCTGGGCCGTCCTGATTTTGCCGCGACTGGGAAACGTCTGTTGTTCACCCGTCGCGGCACGTTCGGCGAGATAGGCGTCAAGGTCGGCGATGGGCGCGATCTCCCCGCCCACAATCGCCGTCATCACCGGAGGCGCAACCTCTCCGGACGGGGCCGCGAGGATCAGAATGCCGCCGACGGCGACGTATGAAAGCCCGAGGACCTCCCCGTCCTTCATCGCCAATGTGGCTTCGGCCCTTGGGCATCCTGGAAACGAGACGCGGATCTCCGCGTTCGACACGGACACCTCGGGCCGGGCAGGTGGGCCAACTGCAGCCCCGGTGGAACGGGGCGCGCAGGTCTGGAGCAGCAAGAGGCAGAAAAGGGAGTAAGAGACGCGCGTCATGATCCGAAGAAGCTGACCCGGCTCATCCACTTGTAACCTCTGGCTTGGCCACTCCTCAAGGGCCGCGGAAATTCAGAATGTTTTGCCTACATCGTCGATAATGATAGCGGAATTGAATCAGAACGCGCTGGTGGTATTCAACCACGAATGCTGGTCAGGAGCGAGACCTTTCACGGTCGTCTGCTGTGATTTCGGACGTTCCAACATCCCGTTGGCCCCTTGACTCGCCCCCGGGTCGCTACTATTTGTACAGCTGGAATTCCCAAATGGTGGGGACATCGTTTGCCTTGAGGATGTTAAGGCGCACCTTTGAGGCGGCGACAGGGTCAAAGGTGAGTTCCAGACGGCCAACTCGGGTGCCCTGGGCGAAAGTCTGCCACGCCTGCCCGTCCCACGCCTGCAGTTCGAACGCTTCGATTCGGTTCCAGCCCTGTTCGTTGATGACGGCGCGGGTAAAGGTGGTTTCGTTCCCGAGGTCAACCTCGAGCCAGCCTCCGCGGCTGTCGGGGGCCGCACCCCAGCGGGTGCCCTCGTCTTCGTCCAGCGCCATCTCGGGTTCGTAACCGGGCCCCCAGGTACTCGATGCGGTAATCTTCCTGCCAAAAGTAAGCGCCCCCGAGGGGATGGGAATGGGCTCGATCTCCCGCGCGGGGCCGTCAATCTTCAACACAATGATCGTGTCAAGTTCCTGGCGGCAAGCCGGCGGCACTTCGACCGTGACGCCGTCTTCAGACTGCGTCACCGTAACCGTGCCGCCGGTAAGAAGGGAACTTGCAAGTATCTTCTTCGGGAGAGGCGGCAGTTGCAGCGTTTCGGCCGGCCATGCGAGCACATGCAGGTAGACGGTCCCGTCACGATGCGTAGCGCCGCCCCACTTCGCCGACTTCCAAGGGCCGCCGCGCGTGCGGTAGATGCTGTCGCCATACTGCTTGAGCCACTGGCCGAGCTCGCGGAACCGCTCGACCTGCCGCGGCTCGATCTGGCCGTCGGGCATTGGGTTGGTGTTGAGCGCCAGGTTGCCGTCGCGCACTGCGCAGGTAACCAGCGTGTCAACGCATTCCTTGAGGGACTTGATGTTGTCGTCGGGCTTCCACGACCACTGGGTGCCGAGGGTCATGCAGGTCTCCCAGGGACGCTCGGGCTGGAAACGTCCAAGTTTCTGTTCGGGCGTATCAAAGTCCCCCGGGAGTCCGCAGCGGTTATTGATGATCAGGTGGGGCTGGAGCTGGCGTGCCATCTTGAAGAGGTTCTCGGAATCCCAGTCTTCGGGTTTGCCTCCCAGGTCGAACCAAAGGCCGTCAATGCGCCCGTAATTGGTCAGGATCTCGCGAACCTGTCCGTGGAGGTAGGAGATGTACCGCGCGTGGTTCGCCGTGCGGTAGTCGGGATGGTGCCAGTCGGGCTGCGAATAGTAAACGATGAGTTTGATGCCTGCTTCATGGCACGCATCGGCGATGTCCTTGAACACATCCACCTTCCATGCGGATTCGGGGCCGGTGATTCGGTAGTCGGTGAGCTTTGTGTCGAACAGGCAGAAGCCGTCGTGGTGTTTGACGAGGAAGATGATGTAACGCGCACCGGCATCCTGGGCAACTTTCACCCATTCGCGGGCGTTGAATTTCTCCGGCATCCATGTCTTGTAGAGATTGTCGTAGACCTCGACGGGCGTTGGCCCGCGTCCGCCTTCGGTCTGGCCGGGCCGTGCTTTGCCGCGCGACCAGCCGATCTCGAGGCCCGTAAGCGTGACCGGCCCCCAGCAGACGAACATGCCGAATCGCATATCTTTCCAAGCTTCGACGATTTCCGGTCTCGCCTGCAACATGTCCCAATCCGGCCGGGAGATCTCTGGAACTGCCTGGTTCAGCGTGCCGGCGTCAGCATCGGCAGCCCATGATGTCATATTCGGCCAGAGGAGCCCTATTGCCAAGGCGCCCAGCACTTTTACAATCCACGCTGCCTTCATGGCAAGTCCTCCCTCGTCATTTGGTTCAATCTCTTGCTCGGACCTCCTGATCCACCCGGTTCATTTTCGTGGAGGCGGTTCCCCCTTATCAAATCATGACATCGGCCCCAAGATGGCAGTCGAAGGGGTAATGGCGGAGGGCGTATGATTGCACTGCCGGTACGGGGCCCTCTGAGGTGGCGGGTTTATTGGGTCACGAGTTGGGGAGATGCGAGATGAGTATTGGAAGAAGGGCGTTTTGCTTAGGCCTGGGTTCGGCTGCGGCGTGGTGTGCCGGGCGGCGGTGCTTTGCCCAGGAAGCAGACGGCGCGGCGGTTTTTCTGCCCGCGGACATGGATCCCGCGGGGGGGTACACGGTGAAGCCTCCGGCACAGTTCCTTTTTACGGATTTCCGGCATATAGACCCCGGCGACCTCAATTGGCTTTCGCCCGAAGGCGCGGCGTTGCCCGTGGCGGGTCCGCCGGACCCGCCGGTGCCCGCGGTGGCTAGCCTGGGTTTGGTAGCCCGGGGCATCCGGCTGGTCGCACAAAGGGCGGGGAAAGAAGGGCCTGTCGATGGCCTTCCAGGCCGGGTTCTGCATGACGGCGGCCTATACCGTTCCTGGTCGCTTCAGACCAACTATCCGGCGGGAGGCAATCTGGGTTCCTACTCGAACGCGCCTGCGGAGTCCCTCACGGTTCAATACAGCGAGTCCAACGATGGCTACGCATGGAGCGGACGCGAGGTGTGCCGTGTGCCCGTTCAGGGGGTGACGGGCATCGACGGCGATTTTGTGTTCATTGATCCTCACGGCCCCGCGGAAGAACGCTATAAGTGCATTTACAATGCGCGGGTCCTTTCGGCGCCCGGCGCCTTGTGGAGCCAGTACGAGAAAGTTCACCCCCGCCATCGGGACATCCGGTTGAGCGCGGACTATATCTACTGCCTGTTCGGGATGACCTCGCCGGACGGTGTGAATTGGACGCCCATCCCGGAGCCGCTGCTCATTCATAAAGGCGACACGGATAATACCGTCTACTACGACGACTGGCTCGGCAAGTATGTCTTATACACGCGTCTGTACTCGATGCAGCGCCGGATGGTGGCCCGGGCGGAGTCGGACGATTTCCGTCACTGGACGCCCGTGGAGCCGGTGGTCTGGCCGAATCTTGAAGATCCGCCATCGTACGATGTGTACACCAACGGGCGGACCTGCTACCCAGGATTGCCGGAGCATCATCTGATGTTCCCGTTCTATTACCGCCGTTATACACAGACCTCGGAGGTCCACCTGCTCTCGAGCATTGACGGCAGCCACTGGGACCGGGTCCCCGGCGGGCCGGTAATCGAGCCGGGCGACCCGGGCGACTGGGACGGCGAATTCATTGTGGCGGGAAAGGGCCTCGTCCCGCTCGGGACGGATCGGATTGCGATACCCTATTCGGGCAGCACGCATCCGCACAAGTATCCCCGCTGGCCGGGCGTCATATCCCACGCTGCGGGATGGGCCTCCTGGCCTTCGGGCCGTTTGAGCGCGTTGGTGGCCGGCGAAGAAGGCGAGTTCTGCACGTTCGGGGTCGAGGTAACGGGCGCCGAGCTCAAGGTCAACGCCAACATCCGCCGGGCCGGCGAGCTTCGGGTCGGATTGCGCGGCGTTGAAGGCCGAACCGCGGGGGATTGCGACCCGCTCACCGGCAACGAAACCGCGCACACGATAACATGGAGAGGCTCTTCATCCCTTGGCATCGAGCCCGGCCAGCGTGTCTGTCTCCACTTCCGGCTGCGGTCGGCTGAGCTGTTCGGGTTCTCGTGGGCATAGGGAGCCGTGTTACAGCGTGAGCGGAGACGGCCACGCCATAGCGAACATCCAATGCGCGAGATGCGACGTGCAATGCCGTTGTGAATGGGGAGCACCGGGCGTAGGATACATGCTTCAGTAGAGACAGGGCCTTGAGGAGGGAATTCAGCATGATCGTTGGTGTCTGGGCAATTGTGGCGCAGGCCGTTCTTTCGCCGGCAGACGAGACTGCCGCCGCCACTCCCGTTGTGGCGGGTGTGCACGTTTTGCAAGGCTCGGTAAACACGGGTGTTCTTGTGAGTGATGGGGCGGCACTGCTTATCGATTGCAGCGAAGAAGTTACGCCGGACCGCTTGAGAGCCCTGGGTGTGGAACGGGTCGAGATGGCCTGCATGACACAGCACCGAAGACCGAACGCGATGGGCGCCTACCGGTTTGTTGAGCAGGACGGCGCAGATGTCGTGGTCTCCGAGAGAGACCGGCGTCTGTTCGATGACGCGGGTTCCTACTGGAGCGACTGGCACAATCGCTGGCACATTTATCACATGCAGCCGGGCCCGCAGGTGCTACCCCGCCCCATGAAAGTGGCGCGCACGGTGAAAGATGGCGATTCGGTGGAGTGGCGCGGCTTCACTCTGCATGTGCTGGAAACGCCGGGCGCCACGGAAGGCGCCGTCTCATACTATGTGGACGTGGCTGGAAGGCGGGTAGCGTTCATCGGCGACACGCTGTACGGCCCCGGACAGATTCTGGACCTCTTTTCGTTGCAGAAGGGGTTCAGAAAGGTGGGCGACTACCATGGATTCCTGGGCATGCGGGAGCCCTTGCTGGCGAGTCTTCACAAATTAGCCGCCACCGCGCCGGACGTGGCCGTGCCTTCGCACGGGGCCCCTTTCGACGGCTTTTCACGAGCGGCCGCATTGCTCGAGGAGCGCCTCGACGCTTTGTACCGCAACTACGTGTCGATCTCCGCGCTGAATTACTATTTCCCGTCCCAGTTCGAAGACCTGAAGGACGAGCCCTCGCGTATGTCCCAAGCGGAGCAATTGCCGCCGCCGCCCTGGGTGCGAAGGGTGGCCTACACGAGCTTTGCCGTCATGTCCGATTCCGGGGACGCGTTGCTGATCGATTGTGGACACGACAACGTGTTGAATACCCTGGACGAGTGGAAGAAGGCGGGGACGCTTAAATCGGTCGAAGGATGCTGGGTCACGCATTACCATGACGATCACGTTGATTCCCTTTCCCGGCTGGCCGGGCGGTACTGCCCCATCATGGGGGACGCCCGCATGGCGGAGGTTCTGGAGTATCCCAGCCGCTTTTACCTGCCGTGCATCGCGCCAACCCCGGTTCCGGTGGCCCGCAAGACCGCCGACGGCGAGTCGTGGGCATGGCGGGAGTTTGCGCTGACGGCGTTCCATTTCCCGGGACAAACGCTGTACCACGGCGGCCTCCTTGTCGAAGGTCACGGTGCCAAAGTGTTTTTCGCGGGAGATTCCGGCGCCCCCACAGGATTGGACGACTATTGCGCGGGAAACCGGACGTTCCTGGGCGCTAGCCGGGGTTCGCGCCGATGCCTGGACCTCTGGCGCTCGATTCAACCCGATTTCATCTTCAACGAACATCAGGAGAAACCCTTCCGATTTTCCGAGGCCCAACTGGACCAAATGGACCGGGTTCTAGCGGAGCGGGAAGAGCTGATCAAGGCTATGACGCCCTGGGATGATCCCAATTTCGCCATCGATGAATACTGGGTCCGCGCGTATCCTTACGAACAGGAGGTCGCCGCCGGCGATACGTTCACGATTCAGGTTCATGTGACCAATCATGGCGCTTCGGCATCGCCGATGGCGGTGCGTCCGCTCCTTCCGGCGGGCTGGCAGTGGGAGCGCGACTCCGGCACAGCGAGCATGGAGATACCTCCGCGTACGGATGGATGGGCAGGCCTTGGAGCCACGCACCCAGACGCCGTGTTGACGCTTATCGTGCGAGTACCGTCGGATACGTCCCCCGGCCTTTACGTGATTCCGCTCTCGATGGATTACCGCGACCGGAAACTCGGCGCGTACCGGCACGCCCTGGTTCGTGTCCGGTAGCAGCGGCCCCTGCTGTCAGCGCGCGCTAGCCTGAGGATCGGGCGCGACGCGGGCATCAATCCGTTGATACGTGAACAGGGCCGCGCCGGGACAGCTAGTGAATTCGACCGGCAACCCTCTGCCCAGCAATTCAGCTCCGGTCATCTCGTATGGGGCATCGGGCTCATCGAGGTTGGTGACGCGGTAACGGGCGTTGCGGTCGAGTCCGCGCAGAACAAGGTCGGCGGCGCGATAGATGCTGAGTTCGCGGCGAAACACTTGGACCATTCCTTCGCCGGTTTCGGGCCGGTCGAATTGCCAGCCCAGCCATACGTCGTTGGCGAGGCTGTACGACGTCAGGGGATAGAAATCGCCCGCGTAGTCGGGCGCAACCATTTCCCATTGCGCCGTCAAGCGGCGGAATTCGCCGTAGTCGAGGTCGGTTCGGCGTGCGTCCCACAGACAGTTCGGGTAGGGCGTCATCATGCTGCGAAACCTGTATGCGTCGGCCTCTTTGACGCCGGTGCCATGGAAAGGAATCCATGAGGATATTCCGTACGTGCAGCACTGAGTCCCGATGGGCTCGAGAATGTAGTCGGTGCGCCAAAGGGGCACGGCGCGCCGGAGCGTCTCAAGATCGTTGCGGCGTCCGCCGCTGGCGCACGTGTCTATGCGGAGGCCGGGCCGCCGGCGCAGCAGCTCGTCCCAGAAGGCGAGATATCCGGTAACATGCCGGATTTCGGTGATGCCTTGCCGGTCGGGGGCGTCGGCATTGCGCCAGTAGGCGAGCGGGTCCATGTTGAAATCCTGCCGGTACAAATCGATGCCCTGGTCGGTGAGAAGCTTGTCGGTATGGTCCACGAGCCACTGCCAGGCATCGGGGTTGCCGAGGTCGAGGAGTTTCGTGCCCCCGTCATCGCCGAGCAACCATTCCGGGTGGGTGTCGTAAAGCCAGGTGCCCGGGGTCACGCGCTCCGGCTCGAACCACACGATCGTTTCCAGTCCCTTGGCGTGGGCATGGTCCGTGATAGCCCGCAATCCGCGCGGGAACCGGTTCGTATCGACTTCCCAGGTACCCGTGTTGGGCCAGCCGGAGGTGTTGAAATACCATCCCGCGTCCATCCACCAGTAATCGAGGGGAATTCGTTCTTCGAGGTAGCGATCGATGAACTGGAACTGGCTGGCCTCGTCTGCCGTGACCATTTCCCCGAAGAAGTGTGACGAGCAGCCCGCGAGGTGCATGGGGCGGAGCTTGCCGCCCGGCCGCGGCACGTTGTATGCGAGCATCCAGCGGCGCCAGGTGTTTTGTGCGTTCACGCGGTCGCCCTTCCAGAACTGGAGGACGATGAGCGGCGTGCGCACCTCCTCGCCGGGGTGCAATGTGAAGTGAGTCAATTCCTGGCCCGCGGCGA
The DNA here is from genome assembly GCA_035416745.1 of Candidatus Hydrogenedentota bacterium. NCBI lineage: Bacteria > Pseudomonadati > Candidatus Hydrogenedentota > Candidatus Hydrogenedentota bacterium. The sequence continues at coordinate 25,945 of DAOLNV010000077.1, forward strand.
TGCGCAGGCCCGGCCCCTCGTCGCGCTGGAAGGTTGCGCGCCACTGGCCGGGCCATCCGACAACGGCGATGACGCCCTCGCCGGGCCATTCCACGTTGAAGTATGGGAACTCGCCGTTGCTGCCGCGTCCGCCGGCGCAGGCAATCTGTTTTGTCTCATTATGAGGCAGCACGGTTGCGTGAGGCTCGTAATCGTTCGGCGCGCAAATGCTGCCCGTGTGATGGTGGAGAACGAACTCGGAAGGACTTGCAAACCGGGCGTAGAGGTCGTCGGGGAGGCGCTGGAAGCGCGTGTCAAGGGCTTGGATGTCCGAAATAATCGGGGTATCAGCCGTGCCGGTATTCTTGAAGTACAGTGTCCACTCGACCGTAGGGAAATCGAGGTACTCGACGGCGGCGCATCGTACCTCGAGACCCGTCCGCGGCTCGCGGAACAGCAGTTCGTGTTGCCGCCGGCCGTCATCCAGCTGGGACCAGTCGACGGTCTTCTCGAGATCAGGCGACAGGTCAACGAAGGATTTGTCGCCGTACCTGAACGAGAACGGCGGGTCCGGCGCATATGCTGGGCGTTCCTGCCCCTCGACGAGCGGCAAATCGCCTAACCAGACTTCGCCGCCGCCGGCCAGAACAACTTTGGCGTCGGCCCAGATGGCCTGGTCGCATGCTATGCCGTCGCCCGCGTCGGTAACCCGGAGATGCAACTCGGCCGCTCCGGCAAGCTCGACGGAGACCGGCACAGGCGGCATCCCCTCGCGTATCACGGGCGACGTGAATGCTTCCTGACGGTCTCCGGCGCTGACCTTAAAGACAACGCTGCCCCGGCCCCCCTGAGTCTGACTGTTTGTGTCAACGCCGACAAATGCGGTTAAAACCTCGCCCTTTCCGGGCAATTTTACCAACACATCGCTTGGGGCATGCGTGAAAAGGCCGCTGTGGTATTTGGTTGTTCCCAGTGTGAGGGGTCGATCGACGCGGCAGTTCTGCCAGACGTGATCGAAGTGTTCGAGGATGACGATGCCGCCTGCGGGCTCCGCAGAGACAGCGTTCTCGAACTTGGCGTCGACCCAACGCCGCATCTCGAGCATTTCATCCGGCACAACGCCCGCCTGCGCCATAGCGCTCATGAGCGCGAGGGCTACACAACCAATCATCAGAATGTTTTTCATGACCAGACGCTCCTTCCCGTTTTGCGTATGATCGTAGCAGTTCTAAGAATGCAAATCAGCAGACATGATGCACCGTACGGCGTTGGAGCAACCGGGAAGTTGAATAGAGTCCTGTTCGACCCTTGCAGGGTCGGCGCAGAATTGGCTGCACGATCCGGGGTTGACGCCCCCGGCCATTCAAATTGGACCCCTTGCGGGGTCCTGCATCGAACGAGAACGCCTGTCAAAGACTCGCCGAATTCACTCCAGCGAAGGTCTCAGCCGCCCAATTGCTTGTACAAGCTGCGGCACGAAAAAGGCAAAGTATCTGCTGCAAATTCGTTAGAAACCCTGCACGGGACGAATGAGACTAACCGTGGCCGCTCACTGCAACCAAACCGGTATCCTTGAAACAACCGCTT
>DAOLNV010000078.1 GCA_035416745.1 Candidatus Hydrogenedentota bacterium
TGGCGTCGATCATGACGACAACAGGTTTCTGCACCGTTGATTTCAATACATGGCCGTATTTTGCCCGCATGCTGCTGGTGGTATTGATGTTTGTGGGGGGGTGCGCAGGCTCGACAGGCGGCGGAATCAAGGTTGTGCGATTTGTTATTCTGCTGAAGATGGCCTACGCCCGACTGAAGCAAACGTTCCGGCCCAAGATGGTGCGCGCCGTGCGTGTCAGCGGGCATGTAGTCGATGACGGGGTTCAGCAGACGGTCTACAGTTTCTTTGTGCTGTATCTCCTGTGGTTTGTTGGAGGCAGCCTGTTCATGTCGCTGTTGGGGTTGCCGTTTCAGACCGCCGTCAGTTCAGTTGCTGCGACGCTGAACAACGTCGGTCCCGGCCTCTCCGCAGTTGGCGCCGTTGAGAACTACGCGTTCCTGCCCACAGTGGGCAAGGTATTTCTTTCGCTCTGTATGGTGCTTGGCCGTCTCGAACTAGTCAGTATCATGGTGCTCTTTATGCCGTCGTTCTGGAGGCGCGCCTGAGCAATGGGGCGCCCTCTGCGCTCCATTTTACCCTGGGATTTTCCACTTTCGACGCCATGGAACGCGCAAAGTGCGGCGCTCGCAACCGTCTTTTCCGCGCATCACGTCCACGATCTCTTCCACGGTCGTCACGTCCGTGCGGTTGACGTCGAGCACTTTGTAGGCCTGCGGGTTTTCCCAGGGGCTTCCGGGCGTGATGCAAATGGCCTGAGCGCCGCGCTCGGCGAGCCAGGCCTGCAGTACCCTGGCCACCAGTTCGGGACCGTTAACCGGCTTCGATTCGCATAGGATATATCGCGCCTCCGACCGGAGAGGACTGCTCGCCCAACACTCACACTAAAGCTCAGACCTGCAGCGCGTCGCCAAGATTGAATATCGGCAACAGCATGGCGAGGACGATGAATCCGACCACCGTGCCCAGAAAAGGGATCATGGCCGGTTCGAGCAGCGTCATGAGCACTCGAACTTCGCGGTCCACTTCGCGCTCGTTCTCTTGGGCGAGGTATTGCAGGGCACCGCTCAAGTCGCCACTCTTTTCTCCGACCTCGGCTATGTTTGCGGTCATATCGGGAAACAGAGGCTCTTTGGAGAGTGCCGCGCTGAGGAGATCTCCGTCCCGTACGGATTGCCCCATTCGCTGAAGCGCCTCGCTGTACAAAGGGTCCTTGAGCGTGGACGCAGTGATTCGAAGTGCGTTGACTATGGGAAGTCCGCTCGACAGCAGCGTGGCGAGCGTGCGGGAGAAGGCGGCGACTTCGGCCTTGCGGACGAGATTCCGGAGGAAGGAGAGCCTGAGCGATGTTGTGGCACAAAGGCGCTTACCAGTGTCTGACTGCAGCGACCGTTTCGCGAGAAGCGGGGCTGCAGTGAGAAGGATAGCCCCCAACCACCATCCATCCCGGGCAAACCGACTAAGGGTGATCAGCACGCGCGTGGGGTGGGGCTTTCGTATATTGGCCGCATGACCTTGTCCGGGTGGCCAAATGCGGAGGGGGAGTAAATGACGCGGACGTGTTCTTCGGCGTCATTGCCCACGGTGTCGCCGTCGCGGATGACGGGGCCGTTTTCGATGACGTAACGCGCGAGGGCCATGAGTCTCTCGTGCAGTTCCGGGGGCGGTTCGGGAAACTGTTGCGTCTCGAACTCCATATGCCCGAGTGCTTGCATGCCGTGAGTGAATCCAGCGCTTGTCTTCTCGGAATCCTTGCCAACCCGGAAATCGACCCAGATGTAAAGCGGGGGGCCTTTGGGCAGGACGTCTTTGGCGAAATCAATGAAGATTCTCTTGGGTATGACCAGCGCTGCGTTTGGCCAGTAGACGCCGATCGCCGGCGGACACGCCGCCATGGCTGCCGCCGTGACTTGTGTCAACAGGTTTGAAAGCGGAACAGGCTCCAGATTCCCCATGATTGTGACGAGCCAATGCAGGGAATGTTGTTTCACCTCGTGCGTTGCGTTTCGCCAGAGGAAGCTCGTTGAACACGGCCCCTCGAGGTCTCTCCAGGGAATGGGAGCCGGCATCTTTCCCATAATGACCATGGTTTCGTCAATTTGAAACGATATCGTCCCATCCGTTTCTTTGGTTTGGGTGGCGATTGAGAGCTGCGGCCAGTTTAAAGATAGATTCTGCTGCACGGCGCCCACTCGTATGGGCGTGTCGCCTGTCAGCATGATCATCGAGATTCCGATCGCCATGTTTGCTGCCTTTTTGTGAGCCTTCGGGCAAGAGTTGCTTGAGAGGACCTTCGCTACTCTACCCTGAAACGTCCTGAGTCAACTATTCATGGGTGAAGAAGGCTATTTCCTTTCTGGTAAATCGAGGTATTCGCCCCAGGAGAGGAGGACGGGTATTCCCTTTTGAAACTGGTGCTTGTTCATCATGAGGTTGGCGGTGTAAGTGCCGGTGGCGCCGCCGGATTTGCCGGGTGACCGGTGTGTGAACTCCCAGACATGGCCGATTGCCCAGACCGGGGATAGTAGGGTATCGATTTCGCGGGCGGTATTGACGCCTCGCCAGAACAGCGGCGTGCCGGTGACGAGATCGACGTGCCTGCCGTTGGCCGCCATGAGCTGCAGCCAGCCGTACAGGCGCAGGCCGCAGTTGATGTCACCCTTGCTCAAAACAGACATGCCGCCGGGCGTGGCGATGAGGTAGGCGTTGCAAGGCGTGCCGCTCGTGTGCTCGTCGTTGTCCCACTGATGGTCCTGGAGCACGTCGACCTCGAGGGCACCAATGGTATGGGGTTTCGCGATGGTCTGGTCGAGGACGAGGAGCTTCTCTGCCCAGGGTTCGCCCTTCCATCGGTCTTTGTTGCTCTTCGTGACGACAACCGTCTTGTCCGCACCGCACAGGGCTTGCGTGATTTCGTAATCGGCATGGTCGTAATGCTCGTGCGTATGAAACGCAACATCAATAATCCGCGCGATGCGCTGGATTTGCTCTGCCGTCATCCTGAGTTCCACTCCTTCGTCGTCGGCTGTCTGGTCCATGCGTTTGTTGGGGCCCTGGTCAAGGTCGATGGCGAACACGGTCTCGGGTGTCTGTACGATGACCGAGCTCGAATAAAGCTGGAACAACCGGAGGCTCTTCGCGATGCGTTGGGTCTCGAGGGTGTCAAGCACCCGGTCCACTGCACGCTGGTAGTAGATGACCACGTCCTCCGAGCGCTCGGAATCCGCATTCATGAGCCGCTCGTCCAGCGCTTTAAGCGCCCGGTCTCGCGCTTCGGTATACTGCAGGGCCGGGGGATTGGCCAGGATCTCATGCCATATTGCGTCGATGTCTTGAGCCGCAGTGCCCGCATCTGCCAGTGCTGCTATACCCATCGCCATGAGCCATGCCAGTTTCATGCCGGGTGTTTCCCTTCAGTTTGATTCGCTGTCCTGAACCGGCCTGTTGTAACAGCTTGCCGCCCGTTCTGTCCAGAAGCCTCACTAATCAGCTGTGGGGCTGGCCGTACAGACAGGTGCGGGGCAAGAGGGTGTCTCCCCGGAGGGCGGCATCCGTCCGGGGGCATCATTCCCCAGACACGGCCTATACGACTAATGAGGCATATGGGTCCTCTCGGACGTATCGTTCCTCAAACTTCACGCTGCGCTCTGTCATCAGGGCATTAACGATTTGACGAAGTCCCAGGCCATGCCGACGACATGATTCACGCCGTCGCGGAAGGGGGGGTACACAAGATACACGATGAGTGCCCCTAGCAACGTGAAGAATTTCCAGTGGTGCGTAGATTCGCGGAAGGCGTTGACGAGAAAACGTCCTGACCAGCGTCCAGCGCGGACAGTGAAGTCGGCGACCTGGCGCAGAAGCCACGCGATATCGCTTTCACTGGGCATGCCGCGGCTGCGGCTTGCGAGCCCGTCGGGCGCACATTCAAGGGTCATGAGGGTGTTGCCAACTTGCATCTGTTCGCCGTCGCGCACGATGCGGGAGACCAAGGTGCCGACCCGTTTGCCCCCGACGAATACGGGGGCGCCGCCGATACTTCGGATACGGTACCCGTCTGATACCGCGGTTACGCGGGCATGGTAGCCCTGGATGGCACTGTCCAAACGAAGGTTGACCGCGCATTGGGGGTCCTTGCCAATGTAGATGGGTGCGCGCGCGATGGGGAATTCGGCGCCATCTTCCGGGCCGTTGATGACCACAAGGCAGTCGGGATATCCTGCTTTCTTCATGAGTGATGTGCCCTCGACGGCGCCGACCGTGTTCCCTTCCGGATGGTCAGCTTGTCGGTCTCGACCAGGACGTCAATGATGTCGCCCGGCTGAAAGGCGTCTCGCAGAATCATGTCGCTGATAGGGTTGACCAGGAGGCGGTCGAACGTGCGCTGGAGTTCGCGGGCGCCAAACTCGGCGCTGTGCCCCTGGTGCGCGAGATATTCGTATGCGCCTTGGTACACATGGAGCCGAAGGTTCTTCTCCATCAACCGGGTTTTCAACCTGCGCATCGAGATATGAAGAATCTGACGGATATCCTCAAACAACAACGGGTAGAACGGCACGATTTCGTCAATGCGGTTGATGAATTCAGGACGGAACCTTTTCTGCAAAGCATCGAGCAGCGCCAGACTGTCCGAGCTGGCTTCGGGGGATTCGAGGATGTGGGCCCCCACGTTGGACGTCATGGCAATGATGCAGTGCTTGAAACTGACCTCGCCCCGGTGGCCCTCGCGGAGCCGTCCTTCGTCGAATACGGGCAGAAGGATATCAAACACGCGAGGATGGGCCTTCTCGATTTCATCAAAGAGCAGGAGCGAGAACGGCTTGTTGCGAATAGCCGAAATGAGGCGGCCCTCCTGTTCGCTGCCCACGTAGCCGGGAGGCGCGCCCAGGAGCTTCGAAACCGAATGTTCTTCGACATATTCCGACATATCGAAGGTGACCAGATGGTTCGATGAGCCGAACAGAAGCTCAGCCAGAGCCTTGGCCAGTTCCGTCTTACCAACTCCCGTCGGGCCCACAAACAGCATCACCGCGTCCGGACGATGGGGATCGGACAACCCAGCGCGGGACTTCTTGACCGTTGCGACGACTTTGCGGATCGCCGCGTCCTGGCCGATGATGCGCCGCCTCAGAGCGTGTTCCAGATTTGCCAGTTGGCGGCGGTCCTCGGCCGTGATTTCCTCGATGGGCACGGCCGTGAGGCGGCTGATCACTTTCCTGACCTCGTGCGGCGTGACTTTCTTGTTTATCTTGGGAGGGGGCAGCCCTTCCGACTTTGCCCGTTGCCGCAGGGCTACCACCTTGAGACGGAAGCGCGCGCAGGCCTGGTCCAGGGCGTCAATGGCTTTGTCGGGGAGTTGCCGGTCGGTCATATACCGCTGAGACAGACGCACCGCCGCTCGCATGGCGCGTTTGCTGATGGTGACCTCATGATGGCGTTCGAGGGCCGGCTGAAGCGAGCGGAGAACCGCATAGGTTGCTTCCTCCGTCAGCGGCTCGATCCGCAGCATCTGAAAGCGCCGCTCGAGGGCGGGGTCTTTGGCGATGAACCGGCGGTACTCCTCGTAGGTCGTGGCGCCGATACACCGCAGGTCGCCCCGGGCCAACGCTGGTTTGAGGAGGTTCGCCATATCGATCGAATCGCCGTCAGTCGACCCGGCCCCCATGATGAGGTGAATCTCATCAATGAAAAGAATGACGTCCTGCAGCGTGGCGATCTCCTGCAATACTCCCTGCAACCGTTCTTCGAATGCGCCGCGATACTGCGTTCCCGCCAGAAGCCCCGCCACATCCAGCTCGAGCACCCGATACCCAAACAATACGTCATCGAGTTTGCCGGCGGCCACTTCGATGGCCAAGCCCTCGGCAAGCTTGGTTTTTCCCACCCCCGCGTCTCCGACCAGAAGCACGTTGTTCTTGGTTCTTCGAGCCAAGACCTGGAGCAGGTCAAAAAGTTCCCGTTCACGGCCGATTACCGGGTCGAGCCGGCCTTCTCGCGCGTCCAGAGTCAAATCACGGGTCAGCAAAGCCAACACGGACGACCCTGCCGGGCCGGACGCCGCTGATTTTTCGGGAGCGCCAGCCGCGGCGTCCTTTCTGAGACTGTTCCGTCGGTTGAAGGACGCATTGTCTGAAGACTTCCGCAGGTAATCGCGCAGGTCCTCGAGCAACGGGCCGCGCAGAAGGCGCGACGCATCAAATACACGGCTTGGTAAGGAGTGGGGGTCGGCAAGGATGGCGAGCAGCAGATGCCCCGTTGATGCGGACGAAAGGGCCATGCCTTCCGCAAGTTTTCCGGCCATTGCGGCAACCTGCGCCGCGCGGGGAGTGAAAAACGGCTCCGATGACGGCGTTGGCACGTTGCCGGGCCAGGGGTGCTGGCGAATATCCGACAACGCTTGCTCCAGCACGCCCTCGTAGTGGAGAAAGAAGTCCTGCGGCAACGATTCGGGTTTCTCGAGTATGGCCTCGAAAAGATGCTCGACGCCTACATAGTGCTGCCTCCGGTTTGCACTTAGCGCGGCTGCTTCGTCCAGGATCGCGTTTATCTCCTGGGAAATCGAAACTCGTACCACTGGGTATCCCTCGCTGTTGTACCCTCTTATGAATAACAATACAGCGAATGGCGTCAACGCGCAAGCCGGGGGCCGACACGGCCGGGGGGGCGGGCCGGGGCCCGGTTAAATGGACCTCGGAGTTCCGCCATTCTTTGTGTTTGCGTTATCCGCCGTATCTGTGCTAATTTAGCGCTACGTTATAGTGTTTATCGAAACGAAGAGGAATAATCGTGGTGCCCGGAAGGGATACGTTGTTCTCACGAGCGTGGGGTGTGGGCACAGGGAGATCGGAGTGTGGCAATTATTCTTATTGTCGAAGATGATCAACGGACGGCGGATTATCTCCGGGAACACCTTTCGGATGCCGGACACACCTGCGTAAGCGAGCCGGCCGGCGAGAGATCTCTTGAGGTGGCCAAGGAAAACCACTGTGACCTGCTCATTCTAGATATCATGCTTCCGGGCACCTCAGGCTTCGAGGTCTGCCGGAGGTTTCGGCGCGATCCCGAGCTGTATATGATGCCGATTATCATGCTCACTGCTATGAAAGGCGATGAGGAGTTGCACCACGGGCTTGCCCAAGGCGCGGACGATTACATTGTAAAACCGTTTGACATCAACAACCTTATTCATCGCATGGAAGCCTTGCTGCGGGTAAGTCAGGACAGAGGCGGCGAAGATCCCCTCGTCAGTATGCCAGCGGCAGGCGCAACAAAGCGAGAAGTGCAGCGCCGCGTGAGCCTTCGCGAGAAATTCGCCATTGCCTATGCGGAGGTCCTTCACATCCGCGAGTTTGCGCGTCAGTACGGCGAGGACTGCCGTTCCAAAGCGATTCGTCATTTGGGCCGGGCCATTCAGCAAGCCGGACGCAATTTTCCGGGGGAAGCCTTCTTTTGCGGCCATATGGGCGGAGGGCATTTCGTATGCGTGTTGCCTCCGCCAAAGGCAAAAGCCTACTGTGACCTTGTGCAGCACGTGTGGGGTCAACATCTCGAACACTTCTACGAGAGTACCGGTCATAGCCAGGCGTATGCGTCCGCGATGCGTGGGGAGTCCAGCATTCCTCTTCTCGACGTGCTGATTTGCCTCACCGTTTGTGACCCCAAGGAGGTTGCTGCCCCCCATGAGCTTTTCGAGGTGCTCTCCCAGCTTCGAGCGAAAGCGTTTGCTGGCTGCAAAGGGGGGGTATACGTCGATCGCCGTGGCAAGACGGGCTGAAATGGCCCGCTAAGATTGTCCGCGAAACGGCGCGTTTGCTTAAACCGCCGGACATATCGATTCGGGTTTGGGGCCAGACCAAGATCTAGAATTCCACGGGGATTGCCTCTTCTTGCACCGCGATGTTCGTGCAGCCTTCCGCTTCGAGTCCGGTCTTAAGAGCGGTGATCGCTTCGGTTTCGCCGTGCACCAGCAACACCTTCTCCGCCCGGTTGTTAAACCGTTTTCCGAAATCGATCAACTCGGTTCGGCCAGCATGCGCACTCAATGCGTTGAACACCTTCACATCGGCCAGAAGCCGGTGTCTGAGTCCGAAGATCTTTATCTCCGGCTGACGTTCGACGATTCGGCGCCCCAGCGTGTTCTTAGCCTGGAAACCTATGATGCAAATGGTGTTACGCTGATCCTCGACGTTGTTGCGCAGATGATGGAGAATGCGGCCAAATTCGCACATTCCAGATGCCGAAATGATGATGCATGGTTTCTTCAGCCCGTTGAGCCGTATTGAAGCTTGCACGTCTCGGATGTATTCGATGTGGCGAAGCTGGAACGGATCTCCCGACTCCTCCATCATGTTTCTTATCTCATCATCGAAGGAATCGGTGTGTAGCCGGAACACTTCCGTCACGTTGACCGTCAGGGGGCTGTCCACAAAAACCGGCATCTCAGGGATGCGGTTGGCCATCTCGAGGCGCTTCAATGCGTACACGAATTCCTGCGCTCGTTCCAGCGCGAAGGTCGGTACGATGAGTTTTCCTCCCCGGTCATGCGTGCGGTTGATGGTCTCGGCGAGATCGGCGTCAAGTGTCTCGATGGGTTTGTGGTCGCGGTTGCCGTAGGTGCTTTCCATAATGACGACATCGGCATCATCCGGTTCCCAGGGATCCTTGAGAATGGGCATGTTCTTCCGCCCGATGTCTCCCGAGTAAATGAATCTCCGCTGCTTGCCGTTCTCCTGGAATTGGACCAGCAACATGGACGACCCTAGAACATGGCCGGCATCCTTGAAGGTTACGGACACACCCGGGGCAACCTCCAAACTGATATCGTAGGGGATGCTGATAAACCGGCGCATGATCTCACGGACGTCCACGTCCGTATAGAGCGGGGGAATGAAACTCTGGTGCTTTTTCGACAGCCATTGGGCATCCTTTTCCTGGATGTGGGCGCTGTCAAGCAACATGATGGCGCATAGGTCACGCGTTGCCGGCGTGGTGAAGACCCGCCCCCGGTAACCGTAACGCGCCAGCATGGGCAAAACGCCGCTGTGGTCGATATGCGCATGGCTCAGCACCACAGCGTCCAGTTCGTTCGGATTGAACGGTAATCGCCGATTGCGGTCCGCGGACTCCGTCCGGCTCCCTTGGAACATGCCGCAGTCAAAGAGAATCTTATGTCCGTTCACTTCCAGGAGATGTTTGCTGCCAGTAACATTGGAGGCCGCCCCATAGGAGGTTATGCGCATGCTGATGAATTCCCTTTCATATCACGTTATGGCGTCTCAGAACACCCCTTTCACGGTATTGGGGCGCCGAACGTGGGAGTTGGGTTCAGTGCCATTGCCATCGCAGGCACTTCTTGACCTTCTTTAGCCAGACCGGAGGGTTGGGCATTCTTCATTTCTGCCACGTACGCTGCGTGCGGTAAGCCTGACACAAACCATCGGGCCGGAGATTGACATTCGACAACGGCACGAACTACACCAAGTATATACACGAAAGGGCGTGGGAGTAAAAGCTTGGAGCCGGCCCCACATTCTTGCGGACGTGCTACCGGAGCGCATCTGGCCACCCCGGCTGCGATACCTGCCGTTCTCGACTGTTTGCTTGTCTCCAGGACCGTTGGTCCTTTAAGGTGTGGACATTTGAAACATGCAAAGGGAGAAAGCCCATGCATCGAATTGCCTGGCTTATTCTTTTCGCAGGGATTGTGGGAATGCCCTGCGCGGCCGCGGAATCCGGACACGAACGCGCTTTGGCGCGCCAGGACGATCTGCGCCTGGGCGTGTACCTGACCGCGGGCGCCGTAGACGGCGTTTTCGAGGCTCGAAGCGCTTCGGTCGAGTTGCTTCGCGAATACGGTTTCACGCGCGTAATCCTCGAAGTCTACCGGAGCGGACACGTGGTGCCGCCGGAACATCTCGCGGGCGTGCTGGACTATTTCCGCGACAACGGGTTTGACGTGGCCGGCGGTATCGCAACAACGCCGGGCGGCGGCGTTGGCGTTCCTCAGGAAGGACCGCTGAGTTGGTACAACTGGCAGAATCGCAAGACCCGGGATGACCTCGAGAGAATCATGCGCTCAGCCGCCCCGCTCTTTGATGTGTTCGTTATCGACGATTTTCTGTGCACGGACGACCTGAGTCAAGAATCCATAGCTGCCAAAGGGGAGCTGCCCTGGGACAAATACCGGTGCGATTTAATGGCCGCGGTCGCGCAGGAGGTTTTCATCGCTCCGGCGAAACAAGAGAACCCGGACCTCACGATCATCGTGAAGTTCCCCCAATGGTATGACCGGTTTCAGCTCCATGGATATGCTGTGGACCGGCACGCCGCCCAGTTCGACCGAGTGTGGGTGGGGACGGAAACCCGCGGAGCCCGGACGCAACGGTACGGTTTCGTGCAGCCCTACGAAGGTTTCGTCAACTACCGGTGGCTCGCAAGCATCGCGCCGGAAAAGACCGAATGCGCGTGGTTTGATCACGGCGACTGCGATGCACTGGACTTTGTCGACCAAGCCTACCAATCCGTGCTTGCCGGGGCGCGCAATATCTGTGTGTTCGATTATTCCGATGTCGTGGGCGGCCATCCCGGGTGCGCGCTTCTCGCTCAACAATTCGAGCAATTGGCGGATCTTGCCGCGGCCGTTCGGCTCGACCCTGTTTGGGGCATACCAGCGTACAAGCCGGCCGGCAGCGATGCCGGCGGTGACCTGTATTTGATGGACTTTGTAGGCATGTTGGGCGTGCCGCTTGTGCCGACGGCGGCGTTTCCCGGCCGAGCCCGGTCGCTCTTTTTGCCCGCACAGGCCGCTGCTGATCCGGAAATCCTGGGAAAACTGCAAACGCACCTTGCGAGCGGCGGACGGGCCATCCTTACCGCGGGCTTCCTATCGCGTGTGCCTGATGCAGCAGACGCCGCGGGGGTCAAGCCGATCGTCCTCGAGCCGCTCAAAGCCTCCGCCGTCTTACTGGACGGGGAGTCGGCGCCGGTAAGGCACGGTCTCGACCTCGCCGGCCGGCTCGATGCCACGCAGGCAGAAGTCCTCCTCGAAGCGATCTGCAGCGACAGCGCCGTCCCTTTTCTTACGCGTCACCGTGCGCAGGGAGGCGAGGTTGCGGTGCTCAATTGTCACACGTTTTCGCAGGCGGATTTTGACGCTGTGGGCGAGGTGCTGCTTGCGCCTCGCCAGCTGGGACTGCTCGAATTGCCTGAGACTGCCGCGAACCGGCTGCGCGCCGCGTTCATGGAGCCTTTAGACCTGGCAATGGAAGCGCACACGCGGGTCACTCTGCAACCTTTTGGCGAGCGGTCTCTATTTGTCCAGAATTACAACGAGGAACCTGTGAGTATATTGCTGCGGCCCGTGCTGCAAGAAAGCGGCATCATGTACCGCGACCGATTCACAGGGGAAATGGTGCCGTTGACCGATGGTTGCCTCCATTTTGAGGTCGGGAGCCGCGCACGCCGTTGGCTCGAAGCCCGGTAAGCCAAGTCCGTGGCCCTAATCCATCTGCTGTCCGGCGCGGCGCCGTGCTCCTCTCGCGCAACCTTGGGGCTGGCGGCTGGAGCCGGAGGGCTCAGAAGTATCCCATGTTATGGAGCAGCTCCATTTCCGCGGGAGATAATGCAGGCACTTCCTGACGGCGGGGCGTCTCAATGCCGCGCTTTCGACAGTAGGCCTCGCGTTCCGCGAGGATGGCCTTCAGACGGTCTCGAACGGCAGGTTTCTCCATTACGATGTTGCGTGTTTCTTGCGGGTCGTTCTCGAGGTCGTACAGTTGTTCGTTGACCGGCGGCCGCCAGATCGGGGTCATGGGTATTGTTCCCGCCTGAAGCCCCAATTGGACCTCCTCGAGCCGCCGAACCTCGCCAGGGCGTTCCTCCGGCGTGAACCACTTGAGGGCGGCAAGGTACTTCCATTCGTCAGCGATGACGCAACGCATCATTCCACGTTCCTGAAGCAGCAACTCGGCGATGTGCGGGTGCTTGGGAGGCACGAATCGAAGCCCCGTGTCAGCAGGCTGGAAAAGCGGATCCCCGTCCAGCGAGGAACCCTCCGCCGACAGGCCGAACAAGCGCGTCAGCGTGGGATAATAGTCGACAATCGAAACAGGAGTTGCCACGCGTGCTTTGGGCGCCTTGCCCGGAGCCCAAAAGATGAGAGGAACGCGCAGCACCTCCTCGTACAGGGTCCATCCGTGCTCCACCCAGTCATGATCAAGGAATTCTTCGCCATGGTCCGACGAAATGACCACCAGGGTGTTGTCGAGCATGCCGTACGCGTTCAGCGCGTGAAAGAGCATTTCGATAGACCGGTCCGAGTCGGCGATTTCAGCGTCGTATGAGATGACAACATCTTCGAAGCGCGGATCGCCCGGCCCGAATCCCTCCGCCCTGAGCTGGTTCAGGTCCGCGCGGACATCCTCGAAAATGTGCAGTGGCTCAGGGTAGAGCGTCTTGGCGAATCGCAGGTACAAGTCGTCGGGAGGCTCGTAGGGTCCATGCGGATCGAAATAATGCAGGTACATGAAGAAAGGTTTCCCGCGGACCTTCTTTGCCTGCTCCATGGCAATTGCGGACAGCTTAGGACCTTCCGCGCTCTCCAGCCAACGCAAGGGCAGGTGATGGACGGTGTTGAACCCCTTGGTGAGCCCGGCAAGCACAACGCTGCTGCTTAAAAAGAGTGTTTCGTAGCCCTTTGCCGCGAAACGTTCGGCCAGCGTTGGCACTTCCGGCGGAAGCTGGGCAAACCACCCGAAAGCGCCGCTCGATGAGGGCAGCATGCCCGAGAAAAGAACAGACACGGATTCGCGGGTGAAGGTGCTGTTGGCTCGCGCTTGTTCGAAAAGCAGTCCCTCATTGGCGAGCGAATCGATAAAGGGGGAAGTGTTTCGCCGATACCCGTAGCAACTCATATGGTCGGCCCGCAACGCGTCGATGGTGATGAAAATGAGATTACAACCTTCGAATGTCTGGGGCAGGGCAATGTCAGGGGGCTGTCCCCACGCCGGACATACGCCGGTGAGCATGCAGAACAAGAACACGCTGAGGCGGGCGTTCAGCAGGCGTCTTGTCTGTGTGTACCGGTCAGCAACAAGCATCAAACGTCTCCTGCGTGCCATCTCATTGAAGGGCGCGCATCTCCTTAGTGATGGTCTCACGGGCGTCTTGTCCTACGCCAGGCATATCGAGAATTATTGCATATTCTTTGCGGGCCTCGGTATTCCGGCCCAGTTTTGCCAGAGTCCTGGCGAATTCCAGCCGCGTCTCGGGGTTGTCTGGCTCCAATGCGAGGGCCTTCTGAAGCATCTCGAAGGCATCTTCTTTCTTGTTTTGCCGGGCCAGAACGCGGGCCGCTTCTCTCGCCGCCAGGGCCGCTTGCGGGGGCGGAAGCTCCCGGACAGCCGCTTGCAGAACCGTGCCAGCGAGCGAGAGCAGGTCCATCTTGTCAAGCATCGTGCCGATGTTGAGCAGTGCAATGCCGCGGTCTGTCGATGCAATATCTTGCTTCTGGGATTCCACAAGCAACACTTCGGCGGGCCACCCGAACTGGTTTCGGGCCTCTTGTGGAGCGAGGCCGCTCTCGACCGCGTTTTGCAGTGCACGTGCCAATTCCCCGGTGGCCTCCGGCAGTTTCCGGCTTCCTCCCTCCCAGACGGCGACAACAGCCTCTACCTGGGGCAAGGGCTTCTTTCCTGCTTTGATGGCGTTGTGGCAGGCTTGGGTTACAGCGGTTTGAAACGCTTTCGGGCGATTGCTCTTCTTGGAAAACTGGGCAAACGCGCTCCACGTGTCCGAAAGGTCCGGCGCTGCCTTGGCCGCAGTCACGTAGGCCTTTTCCGCCTTCTCCTCATCTTTGAAAATGCCGTACTCAGCAGCTGCAAGGTACAGGGCAGCTTTCGCGGTGATCTCCGTCTCCTCAGGCGCCGTTGCGCGCAGCCGCTCGAGATACTGTCCCAAGAGTTCCCGCAGGAAATCATAGCGGTTGTACTGCGAACCAAAACGGTACAGCGCGGGCAGAATGTCTCTATTCGCCGGCTCTGCTGCTATGGCCTCGCGAAAATCGTCTTCGACGGCGTCGAGTTCCTGCGTGCCCGCGTGGGCTTGCGCCAGCATAAGGTGGAGAGCACTCTTGTTCTCGGAGCCCAATTCCAGAGCACGCCTCAGATGATGGATAGCAATATGCCACTGTTCCACGATCTCCTGTGCACCGGCCTCGGCGTTCTCTCCAGCGGTACGCATCTCAGCGGCGCGAAGGCATGCGATACGGCCCAGGATGTCGTGGGCTTCCGGCAACAAAGGGCACAGTTCTTCCGCCTCGGCGGCGGCGCTGCGCGCGTCTTCCAGGTATTTGCCGCGGGTATCGCGGTTGAATTCCGATTCCGCGTGACCCAGGCTGAAATTCGTCTCCGCTATGCCCAATAAGCTGAGCACATACGTGGGGTTCCTCTCGGCCGAGCGCCTGAAATGCTCCGCCGCCTTATTGCGCATGGCATACCCCCCTTCCGGGTGCTTCTCGGACTCGAGACGTTGAGCGATGCGCAAAGCGCACTTTGCCCGTTCAAACGGCGCGAGCCATTGCCACGGGCACAGCTCTTCCGCACGCTCGAAATGCCCGTTGGCCGTGTTGAAGGCATTGCCCAAAAACGCGCCCCGGCCGAGCTGCAGCTGTTTTTCAGCAAGAAACACCCGTGTTTCGTAT
This sequence comes from Candidatus Hydrogenedentota bacterium, assembly GCA_035416745.1. Classification (NCBI taxonomy): domain Bacteria; kingdom Pseudomonadati; phylum Candidatus Hydrogenedentota; species Candidatus Hydrogenedentota bacterium. Next base: position 14,678 of record DAOLNV010000078.1, read on the forward strand.
ATCGCAAAAACCAGTGCGGAAACGCAAAGCGCAAGTCGAATCCCAAGGGCCGCTCGCGACCTCGCGGGGACAGGAGGGCTCGTGGAGGCGTTCAAGTGCAGCCCATCGAGGGTCCCAGCCGCAAGGAAGATGAGCAGCGCAGAAACCGGAACGCGGGAGTTGAATCCAAGGGCGCCGTCGACCAGAAATGCGCAGAAGAGCGCCGCGAGCGCCCAGCCTAAACGCCGGCGGACCGGGCTCCCGGCGGTGAAGGCCAGCATAAGGCCCTGGCCAATGCCTGTAACCAGAAAGAGAAGGTACAGAACAGCGCCGGGGAATCCGGCATCCACCCCGGCTTCCAGAATGTCGTTGTGCACGTGCTGGTTCATCTTGCGGACCATGGCGAACCATTCCTGTTCCTCGATGGTCCAGAAGAATGGGTTCTCGATTTCGTAGTTGCCAGGGCCGAAGCCGAGCAGAGGATTCGCCAGCATCATGCGGGCAGCTCCATCGTACCCGTGATAGCGCAACAGGAGTTGACGTTCGACAGGCAAAGCAATGCCTGTTCGTGCTTTGAAGACGCCCATGGCGGCCAATGCGATAACGGGCACGATGAGGGCTGTAATGATCAGTGACACGATGACCGCGCGGCGAGGGGGGTGTATGCGTGTACGAACGGCATTGGCAACAACCAGCAGCGCCACGGCCATGCCAAGGCCCACAAGGCCGCCGCGCTGGCCTGTAAAGTACATATGGACCAGGAAGAGGATGGCGAACGCGACGGCCCATCGCGTTCTGCGGCGCGTGGCGAGAAAGACCGCCATAACGATGCACAGAATCATTGTGTGAGCCGCGTAATTGGGGTTGCCGAAAGTTCCCGGAAGCTCGCGGTAAAGGGGCGACTCTTTGCTCTCCCACGGGAACGGGTCCAGCCCAAAATACTGAGCGACCGCATAAAGTGTAGATATGCCGACACCAATGCATGCAACCAGCATCAGCCCGGAAATATGCCGGGGTTTGCGGTATACCTCCGCGGCGATGGCATAGACAATGAAAAGCGACGCGAATCGCCGCCACGTCACCATCGCATTGGGTACATAATCCGAAGCAAGGGCCGCCAACAGATTCACGCCAATAAATGCAATCAGGATGAGGGGGAGAACGCGTGGCATCCGCCATGGAACATCCTGGAGCGTCCCCAGAACAAGCAGAAGGGTTGCCGCAATCGCCGCGCCCCACGCGATCAGGAGATACTTGATGGGCGCGGTCGCATCCCGCGTATAGGGGTATAACGCGAGAATCACCACCAAGAGCAGAACCGCGAAGAAGGCCCGAAGAACGGCCTCGACGCGCGGCATGGAACGCGGCGCGCGCGCCGGAGCAGGGGCGGGAGGGGAGGCCGTCTTCTTCGTGCGCGTACCCTTACCCATCGGTTCTGGATTCCTTCCCGTCGCCAGGGAGCAAATCGATGCGCTTGATGACGTATTCACATTCGTCGCGGGGCAGAGCGAACCCCACGCGTACGATATAGCCGGCAGGCTCTCCAGCGCCGCGGCCGGGAAGCACCGCTTCGACCGCGTAATCTTCATCGCTCAGCAGAAACGGCGCCTCGCCGGTGGTGGTCCCCCCAAGGCCAGTTTCCGGATAGAAATGCCCGAGAAGGAGCCGCGGGGGAGGGCCGCTCTTCACAAGTATCGTTGCCCGGAACCTGCATGGCCTCTCGGGGATCCGCATATAGAACGGCGTGCTATACCAGCTCATGCCTTCTTTAGGGGCACGGTTCGCGGCGATGCGCGCGGCCTGCATGACCGGAAGCGGCGGAGAAAGAACAATGCTTGTCGGACCCATATCGACGGTGCGGCCCGTTCTCTCGGTCCATGTCTGAAACAGGGCGTATCGGGGATGGGCAAAGTCTCGAACAATGAGGTACTCCCCGCCGGGCCACAACGACGCGGCCTCCGCGGCGCTCAGACTGGCGCGGAGGCCTTCCAGATAGGCCAGCGCCTCGCCGGAACCCGAGCCTGCAAGAGAAAACAGCGACAGAGCTTGGGCGGCGTCCCCCGTTGCCAGACAGGTTCTACCCATTTCGGTGGCGAAGTCTTTGATTTCCTGTCTGTCCGCCTCACGGGCGTTCCGGAAACTGGCGCGCCAATACGCGTCAGCCTCCGCTAGATCATCTGTGGCTTTGCTGAAACTCCCCTCGCTGAAGTACGCCTTTGCCCGCAGCAGGTGCACCAAACCATGACTGCGAAACTGGTTGCCTGCGTAGAGCAGATTTCCCGTACAGATGTCAACGGCAAGGCCGAAATCTCCGTCCTCGAGCGCTTTCCGTGCATCGTCTTCAAAAACGAAGGGATGGTAGCGGTGCACGGTATATTGTACCCATTGGATCGATACCATGGCGGCAAGGATGAGGCCCGCCAGCACCCCGGCAAGCAACATGCCTTGCCTCAGGTCCGGTATGAGAAAGGCGGTTTTGTCCTTAGATTCCAGAGTCTGTTCCGTCATGATCTTCGCAAATCCAACGCTTTCTTCGCGGGCGCGTTGCTCTATTTAATTAAGGGAAGCGATCTACACAGCTAAGCCGCATCATCCCAAACAAAGCATTCGCAATCAAGTGACTTCAGTTACAGCGGTGGGGTCCAGCCGTAACAGGCGCGGTACATCGCCTGAGACGGGAATTTGGCGCGCTTGCCGCATTTTACCGCCCTGCGCTATGCTCTGGCTTCGGATTGTTCTTCGGAAAAACAGAGTCTTCAGTCAGCGTGCGCAGGCCAGAAAGATCACAAACTTCTTTGTCAATAGGCGAAGGGTGTGTATCAAAACGGCAAAGGCGCGGGGAGGGGGCGAGAATGAGAGAGGTATTGGTAGCGGCGATCTCTATGTGCTGCCTGTGCACGGCTGCATACGCAGCGAACGTGAACCTGTCGGCAGAACCCTATCTTGAAGGCGGGCTTTTCACTAACCCCGTTCTGCCCACCGAGGGCGACGCGGCGTCGATAACCTTGCGGGCACAATGCGACGGCAAAACGCCCTCAAGAATCCCAGCCCGCATAACAATAACGGATATGGCAGGAAAGGCCGTCTTCTCGGAATCTCTCGACCTTGCCCGCAAGGATACGATCGCCGAAGCCACCTTGTCATGGACCTCTGCCAGCAACGGTTTATTTACTGTACGCGCCGAAGTCGACCCCGCCAACCGCATATCCGAGTCGAACGAGACAGACAACGCCGCCGAGATAATTCTGCCGTTCATCGTTAGGGGCCGGAACTTCAAACTTCATTTCCCCTGGTACCGGGAAGTGCCGTTCGCGCGCTGGACGACCGTCGTCACCTCGATTGGCGAGGGAAGTCTCGTGCGATTGGAGGAGCGTGGCGTAATCCCCTTGAATTGGGAATACGGCGGAATGAGTTGGACTTATTACGACAAGGAAAAGGCCCAGACCGACCCCGATGCCGTCCTCAAAGAGATCGAGCAAACGTTCTACGATAAGTTCACTCGGAGCGGGAACGAGATCCGCGGATTCGGGATAGACGAGGTCGGAGGATATCCCGATTCGTTCAAGCTGAAAGCCTCGATCGCTTCCATGCAGGCCCTTGCGCGCGCAAAACGTGAGAATCCGCGCAGGTTCTTCGCCGTGTGGAATGGGGGAGGGCCGCGGCCCGAACTTGCGAGCGTCGTACGCCAGGGCGCGGACCTGTTCCTGCTGGAGACCTACCTGTGGAGGGCGCTGCCCGACGAACTGGGCACGGAAGACATCTATGCGGCAATCGAGGCGCGCTTGTCCCCCTACATCCGCAACACCGACATGTTTCAGCCTGCCTACGGCAACGACTGCTACACTCTGCTGGCCTTGGACACTTCCGAGCGGCCCGACCGGACCACTCTTGGCGAGCAAGAAGAGGTCATCCGGTACATTCGCCAGCGGTTTCCGGAAATGCGCGGCATCGCGTGGTACAACGGCGGGTACGGCAGCAAGGACTACGGCTTGGAACGCGCCAAGGAGATGGATCGGCACCACGAGGCAGTCCAAAGGAACGCCGACCGCCTTTGCTTCGAGTATTGGGTCAAGCCCTGCCTGACATTTCTGCCGCGCAGCATCTGGCTCGAACGCGAAGAATCGGGGGACTTCTCCCTGACCGCCGCGTTGAGCAACATTGGCGCGGTCGACTCGGGGCCGGTCGAAGTGGAGCTTCTATCCGACGGCCAGGTCATTGCCACGAAATCCGCCGGCTCCGTCCCGGCCGGCGCGAATCGCAACGAGGACAGGGCGTTGTTTGTCGAACGGGTCGATGTGGGCAGAGGACCGCACATGGTCTCGGCGCGGGTCATTTCCGCGCCCGGTTCGACGGTACTGGAAGGCAGCGTGTCTCTGGAACGCTTTATTCAGGAATAGTCGATGAATCGCAAAGGAGTGGGCAATGCGTAGTCATGCTCTCTGTCTGGCAGGATGTGTTTGTGTGATGGTCATCTCGGGCACGGTCTCGTGGGAGGCCGCCGCCGTTGCCGGGGAGGGCGGCGGTGTATTGGATGCCCACAGCGAAACATACATGGATGCGCGCGAGGGGCTCGCAAACTCGCGCATACGATTCGAGCGCGACAAGGAAGGACGGGTCGCTTTTCTGGGAGGTTCAATCACCACGCAAACCGGCTGGCGTGATCATACCTGCGATACATTGAAGAAGCTGTTTCCTGACACCAGATTTGACTTCCTGAACGCGGGAATCGGAGGAACGGATTCAACCTTCGGAGCGATGCGCTTCGAGCGCGACGTGTTCAAGAATGGCCCCGTCGACTTGCTCTTTCTCGAGTTCGCGGTGAACGACGAAGGCGGCGGCCCCGGCGACGTCCACCGGATGCGTGCCATGGAAGGGATCATTCGCCATGCGCGGAAACTCAACCCCAATATCGATATCGTCGTGCAGTATCTGGCGGATACGGGAAAGGTGGCGGCCATTGACCAGGGAGGCGTATCGCCCGCCGTCGCCGACCACGACGTAATTGTCCGCTACTACAACTTGCCTGTCATCTACAACGCCAAAGAGGTTGCGCATCGCATTGCCAAGGGCGAGTTCGCCTGGGAAGGATTCTCCGGGGATTCCTGTCATCCAAACGCTTTTGGTCATGAATTGTACGGAACCTTTGTGGCCGGGCTTTTGGCAGCCGCGTGGCCTGGCGCGCTGTCCCCGGATGCGCGGATAGCGCCCCACGACATGCCGCCTGCCCTCGACCCTCTGAACTACGAAAACGGTCGCTTGGTCAATCCCTCCGAAGCCGAGGTTGTCTCCGGATGGCAACGCGACCCCGCATGGAAGGCCGAGAAGACCTGCAACTACGGCGGTCCCGTGGATGTGCTTGCCGGCCTTGAACCCGGCGCGGAGTTACGGCTCAAGTTCAATGGTTCGCTCGTGGGCATCTCGGGCATTGCGGGCATGGATGCGGGCGTCATCGAATACAGCATCGACGGCGGCCCTTTCCAGAAAAAGGACCTCTTCGACCACTACTGCACCCGGTTCCACCGTCCCGTATGCCATATCCTCGGCGAGGCTTTCGCAACGGGCGAGCACCAGCTCGTGCTGCGCATTGCCGAAGAACGAAACGAAAAGAGCGAAGGCCATGCCGTGCGCATACTCGATTTCGTCTGCAACTGAGCAGGGCCGGCCGTGCATTGGGCGTCATGACTGGAGATATGGGCGCGCAGAAAGACACGCGTCGCGCCGTATGAGGATATTGAGTCCGAGGCAGATCGCCTGTATCGAGATCGTCAGCCGTTCTTCATGCCAGGGAATCAGGCGGTGAAACGCGCACTGGCATTCGGCCTTCCGGTACTCTTCCTTGTGGCGGCAGCGGTGGTGTTTCTTCTGAATCCGGGATGGCGCAAGGAGGTAATCTTGAAGATGCTGGGTAAACGGACCGTTCTCGAGGTCATCAACCGTATCGGACCCGAGGCTCGAAGCCGCTATCGTCCCCATTTCGAGAACGCGGGTGCGGCTTACCCTCCCCGGAAGATCCTATTGCTGGCGTTCAAAGAAGAACGCCTGCTCGAGGTCTGGGCCGAAAACGGCGGCCATCCCGTGTTCATATGCGAATACCCGATCGTGGGGGCTAGCGGCGGGCCGGGACCTAAGTTGCGCGAGGGAGACCTCCAAGTCCCCGAAGGCAGGTACCGGGTAAGCGGCATGAATCCGAACAGCGCGTTCTACCTGTCGCTCAAGCTGGATTACCCCAATGCTTTCGACAAGCAGCAAGCGGAAGCCGACGGCCGCACAAATCTCGGGGGCGACATCTTTATCCACGGAGGCAGCGCCTCGATCGGGTGTCTGGCCATGGGCGACCGGGCCATCGAGGAACTCTTTGTATTGTCGGCCGACGTGGGACTTGAGAACATCGAGGTGCTGCTCGCCCCCAGCGATCTCCGGCAAGGACAAGCCTTCCCCCGGAATACCGGTCCGGCTTGGGCCAATGCTCTATACGGCGAACTCGCGACTGCCCTCGAACCCTTCCGCCGCGGCGGTCAGGAGGGGCGTTAGTCTCGTAAGAGGCCTGACCTTTCCCAGCAAACTCCGTTCGAGTATACTGCTGCCTCAGGCAGGGAGCATCCGGGGCGGGGTTCTCGCCCCAAGGGCATGAGAACCGGGGTTCTAAGTATGGATACCGAAAAGACTAAGAGCGAGCTTGCGCTTTACGGAGGGCCGCTGGCCGTTACCCTTGCCGGCCATGACCGGTGGCAGAGAATTCCCGTTGAGGCGGCCAAGCGCAGGATAGGCGAACTGCTGGACGAGGGAATCATTACCATCGCCAACGGCGGCGGCGTGATTGGCGAATTCGAACGCGCGTTTCGCGAGATGATCGGCACGAAATTCGCCCTGTGCATGAACAGCGGCACGGCAACGTTGCACAGCGCCTATGTCGCCGCGGGCGTCAAACCCGGCACCGAGGTCCTGCTGCCGAGCTACACATGGCACGCCACCGTCACGCCCGTTTTGCATTGCTCGGCCACGCCCGTTTTCTGCGACATCGAGCCGGATACGCTGGTCATCGACCCCGCCGACGTCGAACGCAAGGTGACCCGCCGGACCCGGGCAATCTGCGTCGTGCATACCTGGGGCAACGTGGTAGACATGGACCCCATCATGGCAATCGCGGAAGCGCACGGGCTTACGGTCATCGAAGACGCGTCGCATGCGCATGGAGCCTCGTACAAGGGACGGCCCGTGGGCGGCATCGGCCATATCGGGTGTTTCAGTCTGCAAGGCCAGAAAGCGGTTACCGGCGGCGAGGCCGGCGTAGCGGTCACAAACGACCCGGAACTGCTTGACCGGATGATCTTGCTCGGGCATTTCGGGCGGATTACCAACGGCGAGGGAAAACGCACCTTCGATCACCTGGGGGACATGGGCTTGGGCACGAAATACCGGGCACATCCGTTCGCGATCGCGTTGGCGCTGGAAACCCTGGAGATGCTGCCTGAGCTGAATGAGGGCAGAACCCGCTGTTACGCCATCCTCAACAACGCATTGCGGGACATCGAAGGCATCGAGGTTATTGACCCTCGGGAAGGCACTAAGCGCGGCGGGTACCTCGAGTTCAAGTTCAAAGTGGCGCGCAACATAGCGAAACGTCTCGACATGGACCGCCTCGAAGAGGCGTTCCAGGCGGAAGGCGCCCCCATCACGCGCGACAGGTATTCGACCACGAACTTCACCTACGGGCTAATCCACCGTTCGCCCCTGTTTACGAGCTTCGATCGGCGGACTCTCGGCGGCTGTTTCTACGACCCTGTGTCGTACCAGGGCCCTCCCGTGGCACCCCCATCGTTGCCGGTTACCGAGGATGTCTGCACCCGGCTGTTCGGATGCTATGCCTTTGTGGATGTGGCCGAGGAGTTTCTGTTGCAGATGGCCGCGGCCGTGCGCAAAGTGATGACCAGTCTGGATCAGTTGAGCTAGAAAAAGCGCGGAAGACGGGATTGACACCAAGGGAAAGAGTGTTTGTTTCCGGTCCCCGCGCAAAACGAGGAGTCAGAAATGTATGCAAGAATGGGAAAAACGGCAATGACCCTTTGCATGGCGCTGTTCTTAGCGACAGGGTGTGCAACGAAACAAGGGTCGCAACCGTTGCCCGAAGACGCTTGGCGCGGACTGCACGTCTATCTTAGCAACCGCGAAGATTTGCCGGTTATGATTCGCGCCCTCGAGGAACAACTGGTCCCGAACGGGCTCAACGCGCTTGTGGTCGAGGTCGATTTCAACTTCCAGTACCAATCTCATCCGGAATTGGCATCGAAATCGGGGATGAACAAGGAAGACGTCCAGCAGCTTCTTGCGGTATGCCGGCGTCTCGGAATCGAACTGATACCCCAGTTCCAGTGTTTCGGCCATCAAGGGAGCCGGCCGAACATCTTTCTGAGCACCTATCCCGATTTGATGGCGCCGCCGAAACCCGATTACAGCGATCCGAACCACTATCATGTCAGCTGGAATCCACTGGACCCGAGAGTGAATGAAATCATCTTTCCGCTCTTCGACGAGCTGATCGAAGCTTTCCGACCAAAGTATTTCCATGTGGGGATGGACGAGGTCATGCTCTTCCCCGACGCGACCACGCCTCATTACAACGGCGAAAGTCCCGCGGAAGTCTTCGCGAAAGCCGCCAACGACTACCACGACTACCTCGTCAAGCAAAAGGGCCTTACGATGATGATGTGGGGCGACCGTCTTATCGACCGGTCGAAGATCCGGTACAACTGGATGGAAAGCAGCAGCAACGGCACCGCGCCCGCCATCGACATGATTCCAAAAGACATCATCATCTGCGACTGGCATTACAACCGCATGGATGATTATCCGTCCGTCGGCTTCTTTCAGGAGAAGGGCTTTCGCGTGTGGCCCGCCACGTGGAAATCCCCTTCGGCCGCGTTGGCCCTTATGGAAAGCGCCGAACGCCAGGCCCAGAAAGACCTTATGATCGGCTACATGTGCACGACCTGGTGTAATCCCGGAGACTTCGCGCGGGCCGTCCTCGGAGAATCCGAAGACGACAAACCCAGCGTGGCAAAACGCGTCGCAGAGACCTTCCAAGTAGTGTCAAGACAGTGGTAACCCGGAAGAGTCGTCTGTGATACGGGAGGTTCTCCCCTCGGGCATGCTATGGCGCGGGTTTAAGGCCCGCCTCCAAGGCAGTTGAGACTCGTGAGGCTGTGGCCAGGCTCGACGAACAAGTTGCTTTGACTCCTGCCCGATGCCCTACGGTACATGTGTCTCTTCCGGCGAAAGTGGGTCTTCGTGTCTGTGCTGCTTGAAGAAATCCCAAATCATCCTCGTTGCGCTGAAATCTTCGTTCTGCTTGCCGACGATGAAAGCCGGCCAAGGTTCCCATCCTCCGGGCCAGGTATGCCCCCCCTGCTGGACCTTGATGTGAACGACTCGTGCCAGACCGTCCTCACCAAGATAAGTCTCCCGTACGGCGGTTGTTCCATCGCCGGGCGCGATGTCCGGCAACGCTTCCGCGACAGGGGTCGCAAGACAACCGTTTTGCTCTGCCCAGAACGCTACCGTTTCGGGGACTGACAGCACTTCGAGCGTCATGCCTGGCCCCGCAAAGACCGAATCCGTGCTGTAAGGCACCAAGGGGTCGGCGTCGCCGTGAATGACCATCATGGGCATATGGTTGCCCGGCCTGCAGGTCTCCGCGCTCTCCCGGATAAAGGTCGCCATTACTGGCGCCGCTGCTGCGAACGTCTCCGGATGCTCACACGCGAGCTTGTGAACAAGAAACCCGCCGTTCGACGCGCCGGTAAGATAAACGCGCGACCGGTCGATGACATGAATCGCAGCGATATCCTCAATGACCGCGAGAACAAACGCGGCGTCGTCAGGGTCGGCCCCCGGACGAAAGCTGAAGCGGCGGGACTTGCCGTTTGGATAGGCCACCAGAAAACTCTCGCTATCCGCCAACGCGTTCAAGCCGGTCATCTTTGCCATCCACGCCCCGGTTTCCGTGAAGCGGTGCAGCGCGATGATGAGCGGCGCCCCGGTTGACGCATCCGTGCTGATCGGGACGTGGAGGTAGTAGGAACGCGTGTCGCCGCCAAACGCTATCCGGCGCAACTCGAGGCCTTCGGTCATGCCGCAGCTCATGAGCGTCGCGCAGGCAAACGACGCGAGAACGGCAACCATGAGAAAGAGCAGCAGGCGGCCGGAGCGTCTGCGCGGCAGGTATGTGGATACTGTTCTGAAAAAGCCGCTCATCTGTATGCTTCGTCCCACTCGCTCAATTCCCTGCGCCATCCTCACCAAAGGCCTTCTCCGCGCGAACCCGGCACTCGGGCCCCGTGCAGCCGCCGCTCTCCGTCATACGCCATTGGCCTTCTTCCAACACATAGAAATATTCGATAGCTCCATAGACGGGTTTCCCCGACGCGCCGTTCCCGCGCGTGAAAACCGTGATCTTGCCCCATACGGCGCCGAAAAGCGGCAGAGTCCTGCCCGCGCTCGCTTCGAGGGATACCTGTGTTCCACATGGTACGCCTTCGGACATCGTATGCGCACGGATAATAGTTGCGGCTTCAGTATTTAGAGACTTTGTCAGGTTCCGTGTTTCCATGATGTGATACGCCCAAGCAGATAACAACATGATAATCGCGAAAAGACCGGTTACCAAACGGGCGTATCCCTTCACTTCATCTCCTCGGTGTGCGACAACGCGGTGCTACCACGCGCCATTCGCAGCCGCAGCCCGGAACTCGCACATGGTATGCGGCTTCAAGAGCCCTCCAAACGTTCATTTACAACTTTCCAACCTCTCATGATATTATAACTTGAAGATTGACGCGGTTATCCTCGGTCTTTTGCTTCGTGCGCCGCAAGAGACTGCGTGAGGGAAGAGCTCGGGTCAGACTGCTGGGGAGGTGACAACATGGAAATCGATAACCAAGAAAAGGAAGCGTTCTTCAAAGAGGCCCGCACAGACATCCGGGGTCCCCTCGAAGGTATTCGGGTGCTTGAAGTCGCGACCACTATCGCGGGACCCCGTTGCGGGGCGATATTCGCGGGTTACGGCGCGGATGTGATTCGCGTCGAGCTGGCCCGGTCACCGGATGTCACCCGAATGATCCCTCCAATGCTTCCCGATACGGACCCGCCCGAGGGCTACCAGCATGCGGCGCTCCATCGCGACAAGCGAAGCATCACTCTTGACTTACGCAAGCCGGGCGCGCGCGAGGTGTTTCTCAAACTCGCCGAGACCGCTGATGTCATCGTCGAGAATTTCAAGAAAGGAGCTTTGCCAAGCTGGGGGTGCGGTTACGAAGATGTCCGGCAAGTGAACCCGGATATCATTTATGTTTCCATCACTGGTTTCGGCCAGTACGGCCCGTATTCTGACCGTGCCGGGTACGATCCCGGCATACAGGCAATGGCCGGACTCCTGTGGATGAATGCCTCCGACGATACCACAACGCCTGTTCGTGTTCCCGTGTATATTTGCGATGAGTTGACCGGTCTGCACGCCGCCATCGGTGCCCTGGCCGCGCTGCGCCACCGACATAATACAGGCGAAGGACAGCACCTCGACGTCTCGTTGCTCGATGCGACCATGGATTCGTGCACGGGGCTGCATGTTATGGCGGCGCACGGTCTTGCAACGCCGCGATATGGGAACATCGTCCCCTATGCGGCGCCTACGAATGTCTATGCATGCAAGGACGGGTATGTGTACGCCGGCGTCTTGCTCGATTCTCACTGGAAGATACTCGCCAAGGTGATGGGAAAGCCGGAGGCCGCGGACGATCCCAGGTACAGCAATCTCCTCTCGCGTTTGGGCCATCGGGACGATGTCGACATGATGCTGGCGGAATGGTGCGCCGAGCGGACCCGGGAAGAAATCATTCAGCAACTTATCGACAGCAAACTCCCCATCGCACCCGTGTTGACGCCCCAGGAGGCTTGCCTCGACCCGCACGTTCAGGCGCGCGGCACCATCGAGAGCGTGCATCAGCCCTCGGGCGGTGAGATAAAGGCGACCGCTTTGCCGGTCAAGTTCTCGCGAACGCCTGTACACCACCGCCAGGCGCCGCCGGCATTGGGTGCTCACACCGACGAAGTGTTAGATGCCGCCGGGTTCGGCGAAGCAGAGCGCGCCAAACTTCGTAAAGAGGGCGTGATCTGAGCAGGCATGCTCCAACGCCCGAAGGGTGAGAACCGCCTGCAACCCGGCGCGCCCCATGCCCGGTCAGGGCAGTCCTGCACTTGGGGAACTTGCGTTATCAGGCCGATTGGCGTATTCTGATTTAGTGG
>DAOLNV010000079.1:0-2384 GCA_035416745.1 Candidatus Hydrogenedentota bacterium
ACCGCGATTTCGCCGAAGAAACCGGGCAATTCGCCGACGCGTTCGCGTGGCCGGAGTATGGCAAGCCGCCGGCGACGTTCCCCTTCCTCGTCACGGCGAACATCGGCGGATACAGCCTGGCCGTGGACGCCGCGGTGACCGAGCGCGAACAGAAGACGCTCGATTATTTCGGGTTCAATGGCTCCGGTGAGCGCATCCTTCATGGATTGTGGTTTATGAAGGAAGACTCGTATTGCCGCCCGGATCTGGACACCATGCGGCAGCGTGCCATCGAAAACGCCGGGCGGTTTCGCGAATCAGGCAGGAATCTGGAGCAGGTGGTAGCCTGCATGCTGATGGACGAGCCGACCGGGCAAGCCGCAGCCTTCTGCGCAAATGATGAGGCGTACCGCGTCAAGTTTCGCGAATGGCTCCAGGGAGAGGGGTACACCCCGGAACAGCTCCTGGTCGAGACCTGGGAACAGGTCCGCCCGGTTGTGGAAACCGAGCGCGTCGCGTACCCGGCCCTGCACTGTTTCACGCAGCGGTTTCGCACGCGCGCGCTGGGCGATTTCATGGCCACCCAGCGCCGCATCATTGAAGAGACCTACGGCCGAAGCTTCCCAACCGTGGTCAATTTCAGCGACGGCGCGATCTACTACGCCAATTTCTGCGGACAGGGCGTCGACTATTTCGAATTGCTCGATTCCAGCCAGCAGAACGCGATCTGGGGGGAGGACTGGGCCAACATCGCTTCGACGTACCAGTGCGCCGCGTTCAATGTCGCGCTGATGCAGGCGGCGGCCCGGAAACGGGGCCAGCGGGTCGGCCACTACCTGATTGCACATGCCGGCCGTACGGCGTGGGACACCAAGACCAAGGCGGCCGGCGAAACGGCCCGCGGCGTCCGAATCTGGAAGAACTTCAGCTACGGCCCTGCCTGGGGCACCCATGAAGGCGGCCCGCCGTGGCGCACGCATGTCTGGTATGCCAAACCCGAGGTGTGGAAGGCCAACGCGGAAATCACCCGGGAGATCGGCGCCGTTGAAGACTGGCTGGCAACGGCGGAGCCCGCCCCCGCCGAGGTGGCCCTCCTCTACAGCTCATCCTCGGATATCTGGACGATGTGGAGCAATCTTGCGTTCGGCTTTGACCGCATGCACACCTGGCTGGCGCTGGCCCACGCGCAGATTCCCGTAGACATCCTCTCGGAACGCGACGTCGCGGCGGGCGAACTCGCCAGGTACAAGGTATGCTATTTTTCCGGGCCCAACCTGACACGAGCCGCCGCAGCCCAATTGCGCGCATGGGTCGAGGCCGGAGGCACACTCTGGCTCACCGCGGACGCGGCTTCCAGGGACGAATTCAACAGTTTCAACCGTCCGCTCGACGAGCTAACCTCCCTGTTTCCGGCTCATCGGGGAGCCGCCGCGACGCTCGAATCGTTTCAGTATTCGGGGCGCCTGCTGGACCGTCTGACAGCGAAAGACACGGTAGCGTGGGGCGGCGAACAACTGGAGGTGCTCTCGGTCAAAGAGCCGCTCACGCCGCGACGCAACAGCGAAGTGCTGGCCTGTTTCAGCGACGGGGCGCCGGCCGTGGTGCGTGGGAGCGCCGGCAGCGGGCATGTGATCCAGGCCGGCTTCCTGCCCGCCTTGTGGTACATCAAAGTGGCGCTCAGTGCCCGCCTCGCGGCCGAAAAGGGCCACGCCGACACGGAGGCCGCTGTGCAGGCCCGCCCGCCCGAGGACGGCCAACCCGAAGCCACCGCGGCGTCGCTGGCGGCCTCCGCCGCGAACGAAAGGGCCGCCAGCACATCCGCCGTTGAACGGGAACTGCTTGAGCGCTCGTACAACCCGTGGGACTTTCCCGCGAATGTGCGCGAAGCGCTCCTGACGCCTGTACGGGACGCAAACGTTCTTCCGCCGCTCACCTGCGACATGCCGCTGGTCGATGCCGTCGGGTTGCCGTGCGAACAGGGCACCCTCGTCGTGCTGGCCAACCACACGCTGCGCCCGCTCGAGCACCTGACCTTGGAGTTCCGGACAGACAAGACCGTCGAGTACGTGGAATCCGTTCGCCATGGCCGGCTCGCGTTCGAATCTCCCCGGCCCGGCACGATCCGCTGGGTAATGCCTCTCGAAGCGAGCGATTACGTCAAGGTGAAGACTGAGTAATCCGCGCCGAAACGGCCGTCACCGCCGTAATGAAGGCCAGCCTGCGCACGAAGGCTGATGGCTATTCCTGTCTTTGGAGGGCTTGGGTCGAAGGCGTGAATTCAGAATATCCGGAATCCGGGACCGTGGGACCCCAAAGTGTGGGACCGGCGCCCTCGCCGGTCGAAAAAAGAGTGGTGCCAGAGAAGGAGATGACCGCCGGGGGCGGCGGTCCCACACCGGAGGCGG
>DAOLNV010000079.1:2484-26651 GCA_035416745.1 Candidatus Hydrogenedentota bacterium
AAGAATGCAGGCGAGGCGTCTGCGCTGCTATCTGGCGTGTCCGGTGTTGCCCGGGCACGGTGTTGCCCGCCAGCTTCAACTTCTTGGGTGGATCATCTACAATACGCTTTCTTCGAGGTGCGACATTGCGGCGGTTCTGGAACGCCGCCTCATGCGAAAGGGGGGAATGATGCCGAGAAGCTACGTGATCCTGGTACTGGCGGCGGTCTTGCTCACAAGCGTCGCATTTGCGCAAACACCCGAACCTGTTGCGATCGGCTCGAACCGCGAGCTTTTCGTTGACGGTTATCTCATCGGCTCGCTTCAGGGCGCTGCACTCCGGCTTCATGCTCCCGTGACGCGTGAGGCTGTGCTGCGTTACGACAAGCCCTGGGAAGGCTCCTTCTGCGGCTACAACACACTCATCAATGACGGCGAGAAATACATGTTGTTTTACCGCGGATTGCCCGTAGCGGGCGCCGACGGTTCTGAAAACGAGGTCACCTGCGTCGCCCTGAGCGTGGACGGCGTACACTTCGCAAAACCCAGCCTGGGCCTGTATGAAGTGCACGGCACTCGCGAAAACAACGTGATTCTTGCCGATGATTCCCCGTTTTCCCACAATCTCACGCCGTTTCTAGACGCCAACCCCGATGCCGCGCCCGCGCAGCGGTTCAAGGCCGTCGCCGGCACCAGTAAGACGGGTCTCCACGCGTTCATTTCGCAGGACGGCATCCATTGGGAGCATCTGCGCGGGGAACCTATCCTGAGCGGCGGGGCTTACGATTCGCAGAACCTCGTATTCTGGTCCAAGTCAGAACAGTGCTACGTCTGCTATTTCCGCATATTCGTAGATGGTGTTCGCTCGGTGAGCCGCACGACCTCGAAAGACTTCCTCAACTGGGCAGAAGCTACCCCGATGACCTTCGGCAACACCCCGATGGAGCATCTGTACACCAACCAGACGCAGCCCTACTTCCGCGCGCCCCATATCTATGTCGCCACGCCCGCCCGTTTCATGCCCGGGCGCAAAGTAATCCCTGATGGAATGGCGGAGCGCATGGGCGCCAACACCGGCTACGTGGGCGATTGCTCCGACACGGTATTCATGTCCACCCGGGGCGGGAACGTATACGACAGGACCTTCATGGAGAGCTTCGTGCGGCCCGGATTCGGCCTCGAGAACTGGACTTCGCGCACGAATTACACTTGTTACGGCATCATTCCCACCGGTCCGGCCACGATGTCGTTCTACATCCAGCGCAACTATGCCCAGCCCTCGCAGTATCTTCAGCGTCTCGAACTGCGCATCGACGGATTCGCGTCAATCAACGCAGGCTACAGCGGCGGCGAGTTCATCACCAAACCGCTCACGTTCGCCGGGAAAGAGCTGGAGCTCAATTTTGCCACGTCTGCCGCGGGAAGTGTCTGGGTCGAACTGCAGCAGTTGGACGGAACGACTATCCCTGGATTCACAAAGGACGAGTGCGACGAGATCATCGGCGATCAAATCGACCGCGTCGTGAGCTGGAAGGGGAACACGGATGTGAGCGCGTGGGCGGGCAAGCCAGTCCGGCTGCGTTTCGTGATGAAAGACGCCGACCTGTTCGCCATCCGTTTTCGGGAGTAGACACGCCAGCGCATCCGGCAACTTCCCGGCGGCCCATGATTCTGGAAATGGAAGGGCATTATTACGGAACAAGACCATGGCTGCGCGGGCGAGGCGAATCAGGAAGGCCTTCTTTTCGACCGTAGCGCGCTCAATCCGCGTTTTTGCGCATCCTCTTTCGCGGGCAGTGGGAGAGGGTTCTTTTTCGGCGGAATGGGTACCGGCGGGAAATTGGCCACTACGGGGCGCGTGTAGCGGATCCCTTCAGGCCGGTACGGGAGGCCGCTCTCGGGCCAGGAGGGGGTAATCACGAACGATACCGACCCGTCCATCCAGAGGACGTTGCCGCCCCCGGGAATATGGCTGTTCATGTTCACCCCGCTTCCCAGCGCCGGCCGCATACCCGGATTCGCCTTGATGCCGCCGAGGTAGCGGTACGCCTCCTGTCCCGGATCCCCGCTGAACACCAGGTCCCACATGAGGGGTATCCTGGGCATGCCCTGTTGCGGCCGCGGGAGTTGCAACGGCTCGTCGGTATACACGCCAAAGTAGTCGTAGCTCACCCGGCAACTCATCTCGCCGTTTAGTTCCGTCGTGGGTTGGTATGGGGCGCGTTGACCCTCTTCGAACTCGGGCCCTGACGAATCGGACGGGCACACAAACGAGTACCACGAGGTCACGTAGTCTCCGTACAAATCGAGCATGCACTGCGCATTGCCTTTGCCCCCGCTCCAGGGGAATTGTCCGCCGTTTTCCCGGGCATAGAGCTGCAATGCGATGCCGAGTTGCGACAAGTTGTTCAAGCAGGAGGCGCGGCGGGCGGCTTCCCGGGCGCGTGCCAATGCCGGAAGCAGAATGGCCGCCAAGATGCCTATTATGGCGATGACCGTGAGCAACTCGATCAGTGTAAAGCCGCGCTGCTTCACCATGCGCGCACCTCCCGCCGATGCAGGCCCGCGATGGTCCCGTCCGGATTCAGCGCCAGGTCAACGGTGAGTTCCGCGTGCGCGAACCGCCGTTGCGGCGCTTCTCCATGGCCTTGCGCAGTGACGCGGTAACGGCCTGCTTCCGCCAATGGCTCCACCCGGACCGTAAAACGCCCGTCTCCCAGTGATGTATCGCTCTCTCCGCGGTATGCGGGGTCCCGGCGAAGCTCGGCGAGGGCTTTCTCGACGCCGGCCTGTGCCAGGTTTGCCGCTTCGATCCGGGCCTCGCCGTTGAAGGCATCCGCCATGTTCATACGCACAGTCCGGAGAAAAGCCGTCGCGAACAGGCTGAGGAGAAGCAAATACGCCAACACAATCACCAAGGCAAAACCTTGCTCTCGTTGTCTTGCCGCTGGCCCGTGTCTCACAGCGCACCTCCTATGCCGCCCAAGGCCGTCGTGATGTTGTGCACATGCGCCTCGCGCTGGGGGTTCTCGTCGGCTTTCAGGGAGAATCGAATGCTGAGTGCGCGCGCCGCCGCCAGGTCCCCCGGGTACTCGAATTCAAGCATGTTGAAGACCGGACCGTAAGTCTTCATGTATGCAACAGTCAGTCCTCCAGGCGCTTGTTGAAGCTCGAGCTTTCGCAATACCAGCCCGCCGTTCTGGGCCAGCCGCTGGAGCGCCGCGTATCGTGCGGCTCCGGTTTCTGCATCCGGCGGCAACTCGAGGAGCGCTGTATCCGCGGACGATTGGTACCCACCGATTGCGGTACGCACGGCAACCGCTTCGGATACCGTGTCGCGGAGCTCGGTCTCGATGTCGCGTGTGGCCAGCGATTCGTCGAGGGCGCTGGTTCCTGCGTCGTGCATCCGCAACACGGCGACAAACAACGTCGCTCCCAGGTTGATCACAACGGCCAGCACCGTAACGTAGGCCAGCATGTGCACGAGGGTCATGCCCAGCTGCCCTTCGCGGCGCGCTTGATAGCCTTGGCTATGATGTCTCCTTTTCGGCATATCACATTTCCCCAGAGGGTTTTTCGGCGATGAGAGTGGTTAGAGATTTTTCGATGCTCCGGCCGTGCTCACCCGACCAGCGTATGCTGACCGTGGCCTCGAGCACGTCCGCGCGGCCTTCTACGGCGGTCTTGAGCCGCAGATGAGGCCGCAGATTGACAAAATCAGGCAGATTCGGATTGGTTGTCCGAAAATCGCCGTTCCAGTCTTGCGGCAGATTCCCGAAAGGCATGGCCCGGAGTCCCTCGAGTTCGTTCTGTAAAGCGTTCATCACCAAATCATGGTCCCGGATAGCGCGGGTATTGGCCATGCCCACGTGGTACATCGTCAGCACGCTGAAAATGCCGAACGTAACGATGAACAGGGCGGTAACGATTTCCACCAATACCGCGCCTTGCCGGCGCTCCTTGCGTATTGCGGCGGCTGTTTTCATGGTTCCACCGATTCCTCGTCCGCGCCGGACTGGCGCGTCACGTTGCTTGAGAATTCGACCGGCAACACCCGCCTCAATTCATTCAATGTCGTGACGCCTGCCCTCGCCTTTGCCACACCCTGGCTCAACAGCGGCTTCATGCCCATGCGCAGCGCGATCTCATGCAACGCGCGCGTTCGCGGATGCCGCAACAGCGCTTCCGCGAGGTCTTCGTTCATTGAAAGGGCCTCGCCGATAGCCGTGCGGCCCGCATAGCCCGTATTCCTGCACGCCGCACAGCCGGTTCCCATATGCAATTGGGCGCCTCTCGACAGCCCGAACCTCAGGAGGTCTTCAGGAGAGGGCGTTTGTGGCGTCTTGCACTCGGCGCAGATCACCCGCACGAGGCGCTGTGCCAGAACGCCCGTGACGGACGACGCGAGCAGATACGGCTCGACGCCCATGTCCAGCAGCCGCGTAAACACCCCGGCTGCCGTCCCGCTATGGATGGTGCTGATCACCAGGTGCCCGGTCAGTCCCGCCTGTACCGCCGTCTGCGCGGTCTCGGGGTCGCGGATTTCGCCAATCATGATGATTTCCGGGTCCTGGCGCAGCACCGCCCGCAAGGCCGTCCCGTAGGTGAGTCCGGCGCGCGCATTGACTTCGGTCTGGGAGATGTTGCCGAGGCGGTATTCGACGGGGTCCTCGATAGTGGCCATGTGGGGGGGCGGCGTCCTGGAATCGGCCAGCGCGCGTAACACGGCGTAAATGGTTGTGGTTTTCCCGCTCGAACTCGGCCCCGTAAGGAGCAACAGTCCCTGGGGGCGTTCCACGATGCGCTCCAGCAAGTCCAGCACATCCGGCGCGAACCCCAAAGACGGCAGGTCAAGCAGGGCCGCATGCGTCTCGAGCAGCCGGATCACGATCTTCTCGCCGTAGACGGTCGGGAACGTCGAGACGCGCATCGCTCCCCTTCCCGTATCGCCGCGGGGGTCGATCCGTCCGTCGCGCGGCATGTCCCGCTGATACACGGGAATCCGCGCCAGCACCTTTACCCGCGCGACAAGCCGGGGCAGATGCTCCTTGGGCAGGGTCGCGACGTTATGGAGCAGGCCGTCCAGGCGGAAGCGTATCGCGAGGCGGTCTTCCCACGGCTCGAGGTGGACGTCGCTCGCTCCCTGGGAGGCGGCTTCGCGGAGCAGCAGGTCGATTGCCTCGCTCACTCCCGTGTCGCCGGAGGCAAGAGCGGCGATCATCCCCTGCTCGAGAGGCGGTGCGCCGTCGCCAACTTTACCCGCAACCTGTACGTCTTCTTGCTTCATGAATCTGAATCTACACCGCTTGTGACAATGCATCCGCCATCATCGCCATGGAACCGAAAAGGCAGAATGACACCGACAGCACTATTGCGCCGAATAGAAATATGCCCAAGGGCGCGATGACGTCGACCAGCACAATGGTCATACGCCGCACGTCGCTTCGGTACACCATGCCAATATGTTCGAAAGCCTCGGCGAGCATCCCCGACCGTTCTCCCAGCCGCACCATGTTCGTGAAGGACGTTGGGAACTGTCCGCCGCCCGCATCAAACGCTTCGCTCAACGTTTGCCCCTGCACGACGCGCTCACTGAGTACGCGGAACAAGCGCTGAAATCGCCGGTGGATGGGTGCGGTCGCCGCTTCGCCGAGGGCCTCGTCAAGGTTCGCGCCCCCCTGCAGGGCCTTGCCCGTCAGCGTGGCCGCAACGCTCAGATTGTGCTTGAAGAACATCCTGCGCAGATACGGGAGGAACGCAAGCAGGCTTCCTGCCCGGCCGCTCGCCACGTTCCGGGGATGCGACACGGCCGCGCTGTATACGGTAATCAGAAAGTAGATTCCCGCCGCACACCCGAGGACACTCAAGACAACCCATGCCACGGATTGTGGACGGAACGGCAGCCACAAAGGTATGGGCGGCCAGCCGACGCCGAAATCAGCGAAGACCTCCCTGAACTGGGGGAACACCCTGATTACTACAAACAGCGCCACCGGAAGAGCGGTCAGCGCGTACATGCCGTAATAGATGGCCCATCCGCGCCAGCGCTCGCTGTACGCCTCCGTCATTTCCTCCTCGGCAACGAGCGACGCAAGAGTTTCCGGGAGATCGCCCGAGAGTTCAGCCAAACGGACCAGCTCAGTCATCCCCGGAGGAAAGAACCGCGTGAGCGGTCCCATGGCTTCTGACAACATAGCCCCCATGTTCATCTTGTCGGATAACGCCAGCAACACGGAAGCAATCCGGCTGTTCGGCGCATCCAGCGACGCATGACGCAGACCTTCCGGCAACGGCACGTTGCACCGCACCATGCCCTCCAGAACCGCCAGGACGTAAGTCGTGTGGCTTCGGCGATAATAAAGGAACCGCTCCGTCCACCACAGCACGAGGAAAACCGGCGGCAAAATGAGCGATACGCACGGCATCACGAGATACCACATCCCCGGCTCTTCCCAGAGAGCTTTCAATGCGACTATCGCGACAATCGGGGTAAGAACCGTAAAGAATGCATACAGGAGCGTGGGTACGTAGAGGGGTCCGCGCCAATCCCGTTTGCGCCGGCCTTTGTGCGGAGGTTTCCCGCCCCGCAACAAGGCGCCCAGGTCTATCTTGAGTATTTGTTTCCAGTTCATATGCCTGACATCACATCTGCCAGAGAGAAAATGGGCAAGTACATAGCCAGGACGATGCAGCCTACCGTGCAGCCGAGAAACAGTAGAATCACCGGTGTGATCGCGGCGGTGATAGCGTTGCCCAGCCGCTCGGAATTTCTCGCGTACATGTTGGACATGTGGCGCAGCGTCTCGATCACGTCGCCGCGTTCCTCGGCCGTTTTCAGCAGCCAGCACAGGGTGTGATCAAAGAAGCCGGCGTCCTCGAAAGCCTTCGACAAAGTTTGCCCCTGGGAGACCGCCTCGGCGGCATGACGGGCCGCGCGCATAAGCACCGCGTTGCCCGAAGCCGCCGCGGAGAGGTCCAGCCCTTCCATCAACGGCACCTCGCTGGCCTCGAGCATGGCCAGATTGCGCAAGAAGCGGCTCATGCTGACGGCGTAGTACAACCGGCCGAACGGCCCGCACAGCAAGCGAATCCGGTCCATGAAGACCGAGCGTGCCCGGGTGCGGCCGTATCCCTGCCACCAGGCAAAAAGAAGCACTGCGAAGAGCCCCAAACCGGCAAGCAGGAGTATCCAATTGCGTTGAACCAACCCGCTCGCCGACAGCATTGCCTGGGTAAGCCAGGGAAGCCTCGCGCCGAAATCCTCAAAGATGGCCGCGAACTCGGGCACCACGTAACGCAGGAGGAATCCTAGAACCAGCAGCGACGCAATCACAACAAGGATGGGGTAAGCCAAGGCCGCGCGCAGACTGTTTTTCAGCGACACCATGCGCGCCGACTCTTCGCTGAGCATGGCCAGTACCCCCGGCAGGTTGCCCGTGCGTTCCCCCGCGCGGATGGCGCTGACGTACGTGGGCGGCAACTGTTTTTCGAGTCCAACCAGGGCATCCTCGAGCGATGCGCCGCCCTCGAGTTCGTTGCGCAGAGATTTGAAGACCGGCCGCAGCCGGGGACTGTCGATGTCTTCGGCCAATGCCCGCAGACTCTCGACCAAGGGGAGGTTGCTGCGCGCGATGGCCAGCAACTGGTCATTGAAGAGGTTGACCTCTTCCCACGTCAGCCGCCGGCCAAGGCGCGGGATGCCCCATTGTTTCTGTGCCGGCTCGACGGAACTGACCTGCAAGCCGCGCTCGCGCAATACGGCCGTTACTTGCCGCGCCGACGCTTCCTCCATGGTCCCCGTGGTCGCGCGCCCAGCTTCGTCCACCGCGCGGTACTTGTACAGTGGCATCGTTCCTTACTCCCTATCCCGGCCCACGGGCACGGGGCTTCACCTGCATATGGATGACCCCCAGGAGAACAAATGATCACGCAACGGGGACGGCATCCTTCCCGAATAGCGGTGTTATCGCGCTGAACGGAAGAGATACGCGTTCCACGCGACCGTTGTCACGGGCCCGCTGAGTTCGGGCTTCTCGTTCAAGACCGCCCGGGTACTTAACGGTTCGGAAAGGCTTCGAGCGGTATTCACGAACGCTGAGGTCACAAGGCTGAACAGGACGACCACGAACGCCGCCGCCAGAGGTCCTGAAATCAGGCGATGGGGGCGTGCGCGCCAGAAGCGCCCTGGGGAGTCTGTGGATTCGGGCGCGTGAACGGCTTCCGACAATTGCTCGAAACGCTCACGGGCATACGGATGGTGAAGGACCTGCCGGCATGCAGACAGGCATTCCGTGAGGGCGGCAAGCTCTTCGTTGCAGAAGTAACAGCGCGTTAGATGACTGCGGATACGCCGCGCTTGCTCGAATTCAAGCTCACCATCAATGTATTCGGGAAGCTTTTTCCTGACCTCTTGACAGTCCATCGTTCGCTGACTCCGTTATGAAAAACATCATAAATCCCTACCCATACGTCAAATATGTATGCGTTCGAGTTTCTCGCGAAGTTTCCGCACCGCGAGGATCCGCCGGGACCGAACCGTATTCACGGGGCACTGCATGACTGCGGCGATCTCCTCGTTCGAGAGCCCCTGGATCTCGTGCAGCACGAAGGCCATGCGCTGCTCATCCGGCAACTGTTCGAGCGCGGCGAAAATAGCCGCCTCGAGTTCCGCGCGCCCCGCACGCACGTCCGGATGGCTCTCTCCGGAAGCCACAGCCACTTGGGCTTCTTCCAGCGTCTCCCGAAGCGGGATCAAGCCCCATCCGCGAATCCGGCGGAATTTGCGGCAACGTTCCATCCAAATGAACCGGGCGAAGGCGAACAAATAGGCCTGCACCGAACCGGTGGCCGCGTATTTGGCCCGTTGCCGCCAGACCCGCAGGAACGTCTCATGAGCCAAATCCTCCGCCTGGCACGCATCCCGCCCCATTGCATAGAAGAAATCCAGCAGTTTCCGGACATACCGGCGGTAGAGTGCCTCGAAGGCACACTCATCATCCTGCCGCACACGCAACATCAGGGCGACATCATGGTCGTTATGCTGGTTCAGCCTGTTCTCGTTCACGTTCCGCGGACCTTACGTCTATACAATGCCCTTCCTGCCACGAATTGATCAAGGAGAAAACGGGAATTTGCCCCGTGGTTCGCGCGAGCATGCCGTCATCCGCGCTAAACCACTGAAATCCAAGGGCTTGCGGCGGCACTGGTTTTCTCCGCTAGGCTGGACTCGCCGGCCTTGCCGGACGAGTCAAACCAGTCAGCCCGGCTGGGTCAGACAGGTTTGGCCGCGAGCTCGGCGTGTCTGCGGATGGGTGTGTTCTTAACCCGGCCGTGCCCGAAGTCGGACCTTGATGTTCTCATTCACGCAGAGTCGCCTGGTTTGATACAATCCAACCAACATGAGCTTACGCGAACCCGACAACTACGCACGGCGCATGACACGCGCGACCGTCGCGGCAGCGTTCATCCACGCCGTTCTGATTGTGTTGTTCAGCCTGACCGGTGCGTTGGACTCCGTGGATGCTATCGGCCCCGTCGCCCTCAGTGATGCGCCGCTGGTGCTCAATCTTGAGCCCGAGCCCGAACGCATACGCAATTTCGTTGACACCGCCATTCCCACGGATTCCGAGGTCGACCCAACGACCGACCTGATCTCGGACAAGCCGTCGAAGGCCAGCGGCCTGCATGATTCCGAGGGCGAGCGCCCTGGGCCCCAACTCGAGCACATCTCGGACATCGATGACCTTGCCGGTCCCATGACGGCCGCGCCAGCTGCCCCCCCGCAGCCGCCATCCGAAGCCGTCCTCGACGAGCCGCAGCCCGAAACCCAGGAGCCAGCCAAGTCCGGCGAAACATCCGGAGACCAGGAGCAACTCGAGGCGTTGACGACCCTGGCGCGCGTCGACGAGACAATGCCGTCGTTCGACAAGGCTCCTCCCGAACAGGCGCCTGAACAGATGGCCCAGGCTCAGCCGCAGCCCGAAATCGTCCCCGCAGCGCCGCCCCAGCCGCACGTTGGGATCTCCAAATCGCGCCCCGACGGCGCGGCGGAAGGCAAAGGTTTTGTCGGTTTCGAGGCCATGGAACACGAATTGGGGCCGTATCTGAAGGAGGTTCGCGACCGGGTAGAGCGCAATTGGCGCGCGGCACTCGAAATGCGTTTCTCTGGCGTAGCGCGCACGAAGGCGGTTCTGGAATGCGCCATCAACTCCCAGGGCAAACTGGTGTACGTCAAGATCGTCGAGTCCGGCGATTCGCCGACCTTCGCGATGTTATGCAAACAATCTATCGAGAAGGCCGCGCCCTTCCCGCGGTTTCCGTTTGATGTTCCCGCCATCTACCGTACCCAGAATCTCGAGATCCGGTGGACCTTCAGTTATCTGTAATGTTCACATCAATACCTCCCGGATAAGAAAGCCCTCGCTGGGGGGATCTTGTTGTCTCCATAAAATCAAGAAGGAACTCACACGGAGACACAGGGAACACAAAGATTGAATCCTCCGAAACAAGTCAACTTCGGCGAGGCTTTGATGAGGGACGGCATTTTCCGCATCATAAACGGGGATGTTGAGTAGGTTTCGCTTCCGCGCGGGCGCCATTTCTCCCGTGCCCGTTGTGTCTCGGTGTGAGTTTCCCTAATCGTCGTGTTATCCGGCGATTTGGTTTGTTGCAAAAACCCCGCGCCATAGTGCACCATCCTCATTTTAGAAAGGAAGCTTGCCTGTGGAAATCCTCACTATGCTCAAACAAGGCGGGTGGACCATGGTCCCCATCGGCCTGTGCTCGCTGGCGGGTCTCGCTATCGTCATTGAGCGCATGGTGATGCTCCGCCGCAAGCGCATTCTGGACCCGAGCGTCGTCGACCTCGTCGAACATTTCTCGGAAAGCACGGCGCCCGAAACCGCATTGGAGATATGTCGGCGGGCACGGGGGCCTTTTGCTCGGATCGTTGAAGAGATTATCGGTGCGCGGCATCTGCCGGATGCCCAGATCATCGAAACGCTGCAGGCCACGGGACGCACTCAGATGGGCGCGATGGAACGCGGCCTCACCATGCTCGAGATCATCGGCAACGTCAGCCCGTTGCTGGGCCTTCTGGGAACCGTCCTGGGCATGGTCACCGTGTTCAGCGCGATCTCGGTCGAAGGCGTGGGCAATCCCCGCGTACTCTCTGATGGAATTTCAAAAGCCCTCATCACCACGGTAGCGGGGCTGATCGTCGCCATCCCCGCTGTCGCGCTCCATAGCTGGCTGAGCAGCCGCGTCGATGATATGGCCGACGAGATGCACGAACGCGCCACGGTCTTCATCTCAAAGCTGCACTATGTTCGGCTCCGGATGCGGGCCCGGCAATAGCCCCCCGTGCCGCCAGGAACCGCGGCACCGCAGCAGGTAACGGCGCCCACTCCACGTGGTTTTGACCGGTGCGAGCTTCGCGGCTCGTCATCGAGGGCGGGGTTTGTCGATCTCCGCGGCGAAACGGCCGCCGAGGCTGCAAATCCGGGCGCGGGTGGAATGATGAAGGCGTTCAGTGTGTTCTTGATGACGGTGCGGCGTGGGCAGTAACGGCACGAAACGGCGTTGCACGCCTCTTCGTCAGTAACTGCAACAAACAGCTCTTTTTGCATGGGAGGGTTCACATGGATACGCATCGAATTGGCGGATTTCGCTTGGTGACGGCGTTGTGCGTTGGGGTGTACCTGTTTTCGGCCGCATTCGTCGGCCAGACGGCGATAGTCCACGCCGAAGCGGCCTCCCGAACAACCGCCCATCCGTCGAGTGTTCAGCCGGACCAGGTTTGCCTTACCTGGAGCGATGACCCTGGCACGACGCAAACGATTCAATGGCGGACGTCGCCGAAAGTCAAGAAGGGCGTCGTACAGTTCTACGAAGAAAGTTCGCAGACAGACAAATACGAGAGAAAGAAGGCAGGGATGTCCGTCGTAGAAGATCCGGGCACCTCGAACGATCCCGTGAATCATCGGTTCACTGCTGTGCTGGACCATCTGGATCCAGGCACCACCTACGCCTATCGCGTCGGAGGCAGGAAAGGATGGAGCGAGTGGTTCGAATTCACGACGGCGCCGCAGACCGTTGAACCGTTCTCGTTCATCTACATGGGCGACCCTCAGGCCGGTTTGGACACGTGGGGACGCCTGCTCCACGCCGCCTATGAACGTTGTCCCAACGCGGCCTTTTGCGTAGTAGCCGGGGACAATGTGAACCGGGGCAACAACCGTGACGAATGGGACAACCTGTTCCATGCGGCGGGCGGCGTGTTCGATCGCCGTCCTTACGTGCCCGCGCTGGGCAATCACGATTGTCCCAAGGAAGTAGGCCCGCGCCTCTATCTCGAATTGTTGGCACTGCCCGAAAACGGCCCTAAGACAGTCGCGGCGGAGAGGGCCTATCGGTTGGATTATGGCAACGCGATGCTCCTGGTGCTCGATTCGAATTCGCCGCCGGAGACGCAAGTGGCTTGGATTGAGGAGCAGCTGCAGACTACACAAGCGGTGTGGAAATTTGCCGTGTATCACCATCCCGCCTACTCTTCCGCGCCCAAGCGTGACAATCCCGACATCCGCGAGCAATGGGGAGGCCTGTTCGACCAATATCACGTCGATATCGCGCTGCAAGGCCACGACCATGGCTATCTCCGCACGAAACCCATGCGCGCCGGCAAGGAAGCTGCCTCCCCCGCCGAGGGCACGGTGTACGTGGTGTCGGTTTCGGGGACGAAGCTCTATGATGTGGAACAGCATGACTACGCGGCCAAGTACATTGACCATCTGTCAACGTACCAGGTCATCGATATTCAGACTGAAAACGAAAACAGGCTGACCTATCGCGCCTACGACATGGACGGCAATTTGCAGGACGAGTTGGTCATCGTGAAATAGAGAAGTTCGGGGGCGCCATATTCCATTCCGGCTCTGGGGGCCCAAAACATCTCCCGCCTGTGGTGCGCGTGAAATCTGAATCCGGTATCATGTCTCCAGAATTCCCGGGACAGGAAGTTTGTCGCGAAGCAGACAAACCATCATGGGAGGCAGCTATGATCGAGCTTGGCATGCACACGGACAACTGGCGCGCGTTAAGCGGGGGATTCGCCAAGGCGGCGGAGACAGCGGTCAAGTACGGGCTCAAGCATCTGGAGTTTGGCGCGATTCACGGCCAGTACTTCATCCAGGCGATGGGGTACGAACCGGGCATTTCCCTGGAATCCAATCCGCGCGCGCTCAAGCGTTACTGCGACGAGCGTGGACTGAAGATCTCGCAGATCGATGGCGCGTACCCGCTCATGGGGCCGGACGGGTCAGCCTACGGCGTCCAATACGTCCGCCAATGCATCCGATTCGCGGCGGAACTGGATTGCCCGATGGTGGACACAACCGATGGCGCATCCAAGATCGAGGGCCTGACCCGCGACGAAGTCTTCCGCATCACGTGCGACAACTATCGGCAAGTGCTGTCGTGGGCCGAAGATTACGGGATTGTCATCAACGTCGAGCCGCACGGTCCCTATACGAATGATGGCGAGTTCATGCTCAAGCTGTTCGCGCACTTCGATTCCGAATGGCTGCGGTGCAACTTCGACACGGGTAATTCCTTCATCGCGGGCCATGACCCGCTTGAATACTTGAAGACATTGCGCGCATACGTGTCGCATTGCCACATCAAAGACGTGAGCGAGGGACTGGCCGCCGCGGTGCGCGGCGAGGAAACCGGGATCGCTTGCAGCGAGGTGCCCATCGGCGGCGGCGTGAACGCCGGCAACATCGCGAACTGCATCGCCTTCCTGAAAGACACAAACTGGGACGGCGTCGTGTCGCTCGAGTGCTACGGGGCCGACGACAACATCCGCAAGAGCGTCGAATTCCTGCGGACGCTGGTCTGAGCGCCGGGGAATCGATGACGGGTCCCCAAAACCAAGCGATGTTCGAGTCCGATAGCTGCTACCCGGCCGTTAGCGCCTTCTGGACAGGAAACTTGATGGTTGCGTAATCGGTCTTGAACGTGCCCCGGTACGCTTCTATGATTGATGCGGACTACTTGTGCGCAATGGCCGGGCGCATAGCCCAGAGAGGAGAATATGCCGTGTCACAGAAAACCGACCGCCGAACGTTTGTGAAGAGTGCGTTTGCGGCCCCGGCCGCCATGGCGCTGTCCATGCAGGCCAGCGGAGGAGAGGCCCCTGCGCCGCAGGCGGCCCAACAGACTGCTCCCGACACCACGTTTCCCCAAGGGCGCATCGGAAACCTGCAGGTCAGCCGGCTCCTGCTGGGGGGCAACCTGCTGACCCATTTTACCCACAGCCGCGACCTGAAATACGTATACAATCTCGCCGCCCACTACAATACCGACGAGAAGATCATCGAGACCATGGCGATTGCTGAGCAGCATGGGGTCAATACGCTCGTCATACACACCGTCCCCCACATACTCGACACGCTGAGGAAATATCGCTTCGAGCTGGGCGGCAAGATGCAGTACATCATTTGCGTGACGGCCCCCGTGGGGAACGACCTGAGCGAATATGTCAAGCAGGTTGAGGCGCTCGTGGCGGACCGTTATGAAGCCATCTACGTCTGGGGGGTACACGCGGACAAGCTGGTCGCCGAAGGCAGAACGGACACGATTGCCCGGCTGGTCGGTCTCGTGAAGGAGCGGGGCGTTCTTGCGGGTGTCGGCGCCCACGACTTGAACGTGATCAAGGAATGTGAGAAGAACAACGTGGGCGCGGATTTCTACATCAAGACGCTTCACCACCACAAGTACCCGACGGCGCCAATGCCCCACGAACTCACGGCGCCGGTCAATGAGATACCGGGATACTGGTGCCGGGATCCTCAAGAGACTGTCGAGTTCATGGAGACCGTCGAAAAACCGTGGATCGCCTTCAAGGTCATGGCGGCGGGGGCCATTGAGCCGCCGAGCGCGTTCCAGTATGCGTTCAAGAACGGCGCCGACCATGTCCTCGCCGGCATGTTCGACTTCGAGATTGCCGAGGATGCCGCGACCGTAAAAGAGATCTTGACCAGCATCGACAGGAAACGTCCGTGGAGAAGCTGACTTCTCTGCCTCGCGGGCATGGGTTCCGGACGCCGGTGGTGAGACGGGGGGTGTGGGCCGTCCTGACGGCATGCCTCGTCATGCTGCGGCTCTCGGCGGACACGGGGCCTGCCGTTTCCGGCCAGGCCCGTCCCGGGTTTTTTGCGTTCTGCATGGACACCCACGACAGCCAGAGGCGCACCCTCGAGGAACAGGCCGCGCTGCTCAAGGAACTCGGGTATGACGGCGCAGGGCACCTCTGGCTTGACGAGCTCGCCCAACGCATCGAGACGCTCGACGCCCACGGTCTCAAGTTGTTTCAGGTCTACCTGCGCGTCAACATCGCTCCAGATGCCGCC
Organism: Candidatus Hydrogenedentota bacterium; assembly: GCA_035416745.1. Classification (NCBI taxonomy): domain Bacteria; kingdom Pseudomonadati; phylum Candidatus Hydrogenedentota; species Candidatus Hydrogenedentota bacterium. Next base: position 17,874 of record DAOLNV010000079.1, read on the forward strand.
GCTCCCTACGACCCCCGCCTCAAGGAAGCCCTGACGCTGCTGAAGGGCCGTGACGTAATGCTGGCTCTGCTGATTAGCGGAGGCCCCCCATCCGATCCCGCTGGCGATGCGCGGGCGGTGGAACTCGTTCGGGACATCGCTGACCTGGCTGCCGGGGCGGGCCTGCGCGTCGTGCTCTATCCCCACTCCGGGGAGTGGCTCGAGCGCGTCGAGGACGCGCTGCGCGTAGTCCAGAAGGCGGAGCGCCCAAACGTCGGCGTCATGTTCAATTTATGCCATTGGCTGAAGGTGGACAACGAGGAGAACTTGAAACCGCTGCTGGCGTCCGCCATGCCCCATCTGTTCGCGGTGAGCATCCACGGCGCGGACCGTGCCACGGAGGTCCACGCCGGAACAGGCAATTGGATCCAGCCATTGGACAGCGGCTCGTTCGACGTGGGCGCCCTCCTGGATATACTCGGGGACCTCGGTTACCGGGGCCCCATCGGCCTCCAATGCTACGGCATTACTGGCGACGCCCGGGACCATCTGACGAGGTCCATGGCTGCCTGGCGCCGGTTCACGGAAGAGCGCAAAGATCGTGCCTCCGGTGCGAACCTGCCCTAGCCCCGCGTTCGGGGCTGCTACTCGCCCTTGGCTCCGGCGGCAATCCACATGCGAATGGTGTGGAGCTCGGCTTCTGTGAGTTCGCTGGCATCTTTGGGCATTTTGGGGAGGTAGATGCCGCGGATATGGAGAACGACGGGGCTGTTGTCCGGCGCGCCGGGAATGACCGAAGGGCCGGCGTAATCGCCTCCTTTAAGGATGCCCGCGTGGGTGGCAAGGTCGAGGCCGGCCTCCGCAGCATCTCCATGATGGCACGCGAAACAGTGGCGTTCGAGAAGGGGCACAATATCCTTCTTGAACGTGACGGACGCAGCCTCGGCGGGCTCGATGGGCAGGATTTTCGGGGTGTAGTTCGCGTCGACGGGTTCGACGGCGTTGGTCAGGACGGGAGGAACGCCGGCCATCGTCACGCTGGCATAGGCGCCTACGATCGGTGTCGCACCGGAAAGGCCGTCGGCCCCGGCAATGGGCGTGCCGATACCGAACCCATAGACCAATCGTCCGCCGCTGGACCCTGCAAACAGCAAGACAACAGCCAGGACGAAGGCGCCAAGCACTGCAAGTCCTGCGGCAACCCTGCCGCCCGAGCGCGCGCGGAAGTGGCTTACGACGAGTAGAATGCACGTCACGAGGGGCAGGGCCGTCATGGAGTACCCCAGCAGCTGGTGCTGGGTCACTACGGTTTCGATTTCTTCATTGGCCAAGGCCACGAGTTCCCACGCCGCGCGTTGGCCAGTGAATGCGGCGGCCACTGCGGCTAAAAAGGTGAAGAAAAAGTAGACGGCGGCAAACAGACGCATTCCCTGCCACCGTTTGCGGGCAAGAACGGCGGCGAACACCAATGGCAACCCGAGCAGCCCGAGGCTGATGGGCAGGTGCACAGAGGCTCCGTGCAGGGCGTGGGCTGATTTGAAAACTGCAGTCAAATCCATAGGCTGACGATATGTACGGGAATAGGGGCCGTAACTTCCGGTTGAAGAGATTGAATCTCGCTGATCGGCATTTGAGCAGAATTCGCTGGCGAACTTCAACTATTTTCGCAAGCCCAGGCTGGGCAACAAATCGACTTTGATTTTCCCGCCGCAAAATACAGGAATAGCGGCCTGCGGCGTTTTGCGTGGCGAACGGGCTAGTCCCGCGAACTTGATCCTGGACGGCGATGGGTTGCCCGTCGAGCAAACCACGGCATGTTTGAAAGGCTCGGACGATGCGATGAGCGCATTGATATTCATGCCCGCCCCGGCCAGGCCGTCGCCCATTCCGCCTGTGTCCCCGGGGTTTTGAGATCTAGAATGGGTACAACCCCCGCCGGTGAGCGGTCTCGGTCATGTAGACGGTCTCGTTGATCGAGTTGTCTTCATTGTGGACCGTCCTCGAGGTCTCTCCAGTCATGTCCTCGGGCCCGTCCATCACGAGGTTGGATTGCATGTCGCAGGTGAACTCGGCCTGCGCTTGCGGGACATGGTTCATCAGCTCCAGGTCACTGAAGAACTCGTGCCCTTGAACGTTGATCTTTTCCCCGTTCTGTTTGAAAGTCAAGCTGAAATTCACCCCGCTCTCGTATTCTATATAAACGTGGCTGTCGGCATAGAATGTCCATACGCTGGCAGTGGTCTCGCCCGTGTCCGACTCAGCCGACTGCACATCCCACGTGCCAATTACGGACTGCGGGCAACCGCTCGACAGCAAGACGACAACGATCCCCAGCAGGTAGAAGGAGCCCTTGTGCGTGTTCATCTTCTGTGCCTCCCTCTTATGTGTTGTCCGACACCCCTCACCCGGCGGGCAGCGCATGCTCGCACCGTGACCCACAGGAGCAGGCCCTCTGAAGCCGTGCTTGCCCACGTCACGATGCATGCCATGAACATCCCGCAGGAGACGGTTCGATTCTACGCCGCCCGCCCCATTCTGTCCACAGGCGAGAATCGCATGCCGTATATTCACGGAGGCGCAATCTTGGGGCTATGAGCAACGACAAGCCCCTAATCGCCAAATCGTTCGATTTCCGTAAGTTGCAGGCTTTTCCTCCGGCTTGTCGCCGGTGCGGGCCGGGAAGGCTGGCGGCGGAGCCGAACTCGAATCCCTCCGGAAAAGCCCGTCATCTCCCCCTCTGCCGGCGCGCTATTTATCCTCGTCATTCCGCGTTCCGCGGCGGGCATCCCCTTTGGCGTCGAAGGTGTCAAACGGAGTCACGCGGCTGTCCGCTCTTGAGACCGTGGCCTGGCGCTTGATAGAGTCGCCTTGCAGTAGACGGCGTTCAGCACCGCAGGAGCCTACCCTCATGAAAAACGTCTGTGTTGCCGAAACGATGGTCGACGGGAGGTGGCATTGGCTGGCCCTGAAGTCCAGCCCTCGGGTGAGCCTCTTCCTTATGGCCTTACTGGCTTCGCTACTCTTCGGGAGGTTGGCGCCGGGAGCCATGGCCCAGGGCGACCCGTCGCTGCCCAAGGACATGAAGCTGGTGCGCGACGTGCATTATGGCGAGGTCTCCCCCGCGCAGCGGCTAGACATCCTTTATCGGCCCGATGCCGCGGAACCCCAACCCGCCATCGTGCATATCCACGGCGGCGGCTGGTACACCGGCGATAAGGGCGGACCCATCACGCTCGACATGATGCGGCGGTTCGTTGAAGCGGGCTACGTGGCCGTCTCCATCAACTACCGGCTTTCCGACGAAATGCGCTTCCCCGCTGCCGTGGAGGACTGCAAGCTGGCGTTGCGCTGGCTGCGTTTGCACGCGTCCGACTACTGCGTTGACCCCGAGCGCATAGGCGTGATAGGCGGCTCGGCGGGCGGGCATCTCTCCACAATGTTGGCCGTCACGCGTCCCGAAGACGGACTCGAAGGCGGCGGCTGGGCCGGCGAATCCAGCGCGGTGCAGGCGGCCGTGGCTGTTTGCGCGCCCATGGACCTGCGCGAGCCTCTGACTCCGCCACCGGCGGAGGAACCGGACCCCGTAGTAGTCCGTTTTCTGGGCAGCGCAGCCGTCGTGAATGCGGATGCGGCTCGCCGTGCATCGCCCATCTCCTATGTCCGGAAAGATCTTCCGCCGATACTGCTCATTCACGGAACGGACGACAAGCGCGTGGACCCCGGGCAGTCGAAGGCCATGGCGTCCGCCCTGAATGCGGCGGGAGCTCCGTGCGAGCTCATGCTGGTGGCAGGGGGCAAGCATGGTATGGGCATCGCGCGAACGGACGAGACCTTCGCGCGGATCCTGGCGTTCTTCGGGCGGTACCTGCAGACGTCCCGCCGCCCCGCCGCGCCCGTGGCGCCCGCGGAAAGCGTGCGGCGTTGGCAGGACGCCAAGTTCGGCCTCTTTGTGCATTGGGGCCCGGCCAGCCTCACCGGCGGTGAGATCAGTTGGTCCCGGGCGGGAGAGCGCCGGGGCTTGCCTGCTCTTCCCCCCGGCAACGTGCCCGTGGCGGAATACGACAACCTCTACCAGCGTTTCAATCCGGCCGCATTCGACGCGGCGAAATGGGTCAGTATCGCGAAGGCCGCGGGCATGAGGTATATGGTCTTCACGGCCAAACACCACGACGGCTTCTGCATGTTTAACAGCGCCCTGACGGACTACGATATCGCGGCCTCGCCGTTCAAGCGAGATATTGTGGCCGAATTGGCCAAGGCATGCCACGAAGGCGGTCTCGGTTTCGGGATTTACTATTCCCTGCCGGACTGGCGCCACCCTGACTATCTGGGCGACAGCCATCGGAGATATGTCGAGTACCTGCATGGGCAGATCCGGGAGCTGTGCAGCAACTACGGGCGCATCGATGTCCTCTGGTTCGATGGCGGCAGCCAGGACGCGCCAGACACCTGGAACTCAGCCGAGCTCCTTCCCATGATCCGCAACCTCCAGCACGATATTCTGATTAACGACCGAATCCCGGGCGCGACGGACTTCAAAACGCCCGAGCAAGTGGTCGGTCGATTGCAGCTCGACGAGCCGTGGGAATCGTGCATCACTCTTGGGCAGCAATGGTCGTGGAAACCGGACGACGACTTGAAGTCCCCGGAGGAATGCATCCGGTTGCTTGTGCGTTGCGCGGGAGGCGGCGGCAACATGCTGCTGAACGTGGGCCCGATGCCTTCCGGCGAGATGGAGCCGCGCCAGGTCAAGCGGCTCAAGAAGGTCGGCGCCTGGCTGCGCGAGTACGGTGACGCCATCTATGGCACGCGGGGCGGGCCCTATGAGCCCAGCTACTGGGGCGTAAGCACGCGAAGAGAGAACAAGGTGTACGTTCACATCTTCGAAGGTTGGGAGAATTCACTTAGCCTGCCCCCCATCGAGCGCAGGATCGTCTCCAGCCGGCTCCTCGGCGGAGGAAAGGTCCGGGTGACCCAGTCGCCTGAAGGAATAACGATCGCCCAGCCGCCGTCAAACCGGCGGCGGCCGGTTTCAACGGTTGAGCTTACTCTCGACGGGCTCGCGGACACCATCCCCGCGAAGCCCGCATGTGTTGGCATGCCCGCAGGCGCCACGGCGGCGAGCTCCAACGTTCGCAGGGGCGAGGCCAAATACGCCTCCGGCAAGGCCGTGGATCACGATGGCATGAGCCGTTGGGCCACCGATGACGGTATCAGGCAGGCGTGGCTGGAAATCCACCTGCCGGAGCCCATCACCTTTGATGTAATCATGATTGATGAGGCTTTTGGTAACCGGATCCGGGCTTTTGAACTCAAGGCCAGGAACGGAGACGTGTGGCACACCTTCTACACGGGCAAAACCGTTGGCCGAAACTGGGCCGGCAGGTTCAACGCCGTCACGGTGCAAGACCTGCGCCTCGAAATCATCAAGGCTTCTGATGGGCCCACAATCCGCGATATCCAGTTTCACTTTGCCGAGCGGTAGTTCCGCGAAAAGGCGTGGTCTTACAGAGTTTGTCCTTGCTGAGGGACAAGGACGTTCGGCAATCAGGCCGTCTGGTGACATTGTCCAGACCCTTCTCATTTCCTGCACCTTCTCCCGCACAGAGCGCGTATGGCGGGAAAGAGCAGCCAGCGTGCACGCGGCTCTGAAGGGTCGAGTCGCGTTTCGCGTCTGTTCCTGGTCTTGGCCCATTGATTCGGCTTAGACGTGCCGTCTGTCCTGGCTGCCGCCGCACTAAGGCGGTTTGATGGATTCTGACAGCGGAGCCGGTTCTGGGTGATCGCGATATTCTGCAACGATAGACGGCGGGCATCGTCCCGGTTACAGCCCTATTGGCGTTGCCGATGGTTGAGGGTATCCCCGAACAGGGAGATGTCGATGGGAACTCAACGCGGCGCATCATTCCATCCGGGAAGCGAGACTGCCGCGCGGTAGTTCGACTCGGTATACAAGGGATTCCGCACCGGCCTGTACAGCCGTCCGCTCTTGGGATTGTCGTCCTGGGTGTAGAGCCACACCTCGTAAGGGTCCCACACGACGATCTCGTCGCGGCAATCGCCAGTCAGGTCGAGGACGTTGTAGCACATGTCCGGATGGCCGTCCGCGGGGAACCGGACGGCGCAACGGCCCCAACCGTCGTACAATCCGCCCCGATCCGGATTGGCGGAAAGCACAAAGAACTCCGCGCCGTCGCCGCGCCAGTTGACGGGCAACGACAGGCTGCCGTACGGTCCCGGTTCCATGTCGTGGTAGACGTTGCCGTCTGCATCGAAGAAGTGAAAAATGCCCTGATTGCCCCAGAAATTGACCGTGACAAGTTCCAGCCCCGGCAAGTCAGGGCGAAAATCGGCGATGGCGGGATTCTGCACGTGGCCGAGGTACTCATGCCGGAGAATATTGCCTTTCAGGTCGACGACCAATAGTCCTTCGTCGCTTGCCGCACAGTAGACCTTGGGCGCTTCACCTTCGCGCAGGGATACGATGGCTACGCCGTCACCGTGGTCGCCGATCTGGCCGTCAAGGCGCCACAGAACTTTACCGTCATGATCGATGAGAGAATACCCAAGAGCCATTTCGTCTCTGTCGTCCGCGTCGATATCGGCTGCGTAAGGGTAGTGGCCCGTTTTACACTGTCCCTGCCATAACAACTCGAGCCGATCGTTGTACGCCCAGTAGTTGGTATAGCGGTCCTTGACGATGAGGTCCGCGGCTCGGCCGGTCCCGCGCAGATCGCAGAAGAACAGGCTGTCGCCCAGAAGGCGTTGCGTTTTCCTATAGTCTTCGGGCGTATTCTCTGGGATAGCGGGCGTGGGAATTCTGCGTTTGATCTCACCGGTTCTGCCGTCCGCTACCACCAGCTCCTGGTTCATGCAGTAGACCACCTCGTTTCGCCCGTCGCCATCCGGGTCGTGAATTTGAAAGGCCACGTCGTTGGTGAGCCGGAACTTCCAGACATCCGGTTCGCCAACCTGCCACAGCACTTTTCCATCGAGGGTGACGGCAGTCAAACAGCTGAGTTCACTGGCGCGATCTTTCGGCCCGTGATGCACCATCTGCCCGAAGAGCATATCAATTGCGCCGTCGCCGTCGAGGTCGCCGAAGCGGACATTCCGCCCCACGCCGTACTCCTTGATGCCAAAGCTCTTCCACAGCGACATCTTCGGATTAGCGGCCTGCAATCGCGCCTCTTCCTGGGTCCGCTTCTCGATGGCGTCCCGTATGGAGCGTCCGGTGTCCGCATCGGTCGTTACGCGAATAGGGCCGTAGGTGGTCGGGCCATCAGCAAGTAACGCAACGCCGCCGGTGGAGAAGGTCTTGTCTTGCGCTTCCAGCGCGGGTCCGTTCTCGACGGCTGCGGTGATGCGGTTAGCCGCAACCGTGACAGTCAGATGGATCTCCTGGCCGGGGGCTGCGGCCCAAGGTGTTTGCGCGAGCTGTTCCACGTTCAGTTTGCGAAAGGCCGTACCGTGGTGGACGGTACGTATCACGAAGGCGTCTTTCTCGATGCCTGCGAAATAGAAGCACCGGTCGTTGCGGTACCGCACCGCGATGCCATTCCATCTCACGAGTTGTTCCGGCGTGAAACGCACGTCCACAGTGTAGTCCGTCCATGCACGATCGCCGGCTGACAGCATCATGTGGTAATCCTCGGCCTTGTTGGAATACATCTGCGCAATCCGGCTCTCGCCGCTCTGTTGCACGACGCGCCACCCGCGTTGTGACGCCGGGTCTGACTTGAAGGTCGATACGGTCCAGTAGCCGGTTGGGGCGGCAATCGGCAGGTATTGATACTCCATCTCGGCGCCCACGACATCGAACATGAGTCCGGAGGGGTAGGAAGAATAATCATCCTCAAGCAACACCGTTTCGGACAGAGGTTCTGAGGCATCGCAGGCCACGCAGACAGCCCACAATAGACCCGCCGTCAAGATGGTCATGCACCGTTTCATGTTGTTTCCTCTGCAATAGTCCGCATTCCCTGGGCAGGGGTGCTCGGTTCGGACGCCATGTTGCCGGGGGCGGACCGTCCCAAGCCTGCCGGCATCATAGCCCACAATCGGTCAACTCGGCTAGAATGGGTTTCCGGCTGCCGCGCACGAACCGACGCGGCCCGTGCGAGCTCCAAACCTATAAGGATTCACCGATGAACCGCATCATGACGCCAGGCGGATTTCGCCCCGCACTCGTGGCCGTTTTCCTGTTGGGTGGGCTGTGCAGCGTGCATACCGATTGCTACGCCACCCCGAGGGTGTATGTAATTGGCGATTCCACGGCCGCCTCATATCCCCCCGAACGCTACCCGCTGACGGGGTGGGCACAGGTGCTTCAGGAATTTTTCGACCCCGAGGTCCTACAAGTCGAAAACAGGGCGCGAAGCGGACGCAGCGCGAAAAGCTTCATGGAGGAAGGCGCGTGGGCACGGGTCGTGGACGAGTTGAGCCGCGGGGATTACGTTTTGATTCAGTTCGGCCACAACGATTCGAAAGTGCACGATCCGGCGCGATACACCAATCCTGACACGACCTATCGAGACTATTTGATTACTTACATTCGGGAGACGCGGGGGAAGGGGGCGATACCCATCGTGCTGACCTCCATCAACAGGAACGCCTGGACTAGCGAGACGGTGATGGAAGAAACCCTTGGAGGATATCCGGAGACGGCTCGCGACGTAGCGAGGGAGATGGATGTCACGCTGATTGACCTTCACGCGATGACCAGAGGGCTCTTTGAAAGTCTGGGCCGCGAAAAGACCAGCGCATTGTTCATGAACCTGAAGAAAGGGGCCTTCCCTA
>DAOLNV010000080.1:0-1400 GCA_035416745.1 Candidatus Hydrogenedentota bacterium
CGATGAAGCGCCACCGCGCAAGCCACAATGATGCTTCCTATCTCATTCTTTTTCGGAGGATTCCATCTTCGTGTTCCCTGTGTCTCCGTGTGAGTTCATTCCTGTCTTTATGGAGACAATACGATCCCTCCAGCGAGGGCTTTCTTATCCGGCGATCGGGGCGCTGCTTGACCTGTCGCGTCCCCGGGCCTATACTGTGTTCAGACATAGGAACCAAGCGCGTGGGCATAGGGAAGCGCGGTGAAAATCCGCCGCAGACGCGCTGCTGTGACCGGGGACCAACGCCGCGGCAAAGCCACTGTCTCCTCCGAGATGGGAAGGCGCGGCAAGTAGAACGAGCCGGAAGCCAGAAGACCTGCCCACGGGCGCACGCTCCGCATGCGGCAACTTCGCGAAGAGGGTTGCGCAGGAAGGCTCGTTCACCATCCTTCTCCCCTTTTCCCCGAAGCCGCCAACCATCGCCGCGTGTGTGACGTGCGTCTCTTGCAACCACGGGCGCCCCGCGCCCGAGAAAGGGACCTCACGCGATATGAGACCTGCTGCCGCCTCAAAACTCCGGATTCACTCGACGGGCTTCACGCTCATCGAACTCCTCGTCGTCATCGGCATCATCGGTATCATTGCCGCATTGTTGCTGCCCGCCTTAAGCAAGGCGCGCGCCCAGGCCCGCAGCGTCCAATGCGTCAATAACCTCCGCCAGCTCTACCTTGCCAACACCATGTACGCCAACGAACACAACGGCCACTACGTGCCCGCCGCATTCGACATCAACAACTGGTTGCCGGGCGGCAACCTCCACCGCTGGCACGGCGTCCGCGAAGCCGTCGACCAACCCTTCGACCCCAAGAAAGGCCCCCTGGCCGAATACCTCGCCGACGGACGCGTCAAGGAATGTCCCGAGTTCACCGAGTACCGCACCATCGGCGACGTCGGCGCCGAAGCGTTCGAGGCCGGCACGGGCGGATACGGCTACAACGCCTATTATGTCGGCGGCGCATACTATATGATCGACTTCATGGAAGCCCCCGAGGCCACCACCAAAGACAGCCGGATCTTCCGCCCCTCCGAAACCATCATGTTTGCGGACTGCGCTATGCCCAAAGACGGCGGATTCGTCGTCGAATATGGATTCGCGGAACCCCCCTACTTCGTCACCAGCGACCACCCCACCGGCAACCTCGACTGGGGTCTCGCCACTCCCAGCCTCCACTTCCGGCACAACGGCCGCGTCAATGTCGTGTGGTGCGACGGACACATCTCCAGCGAAAAATTCGCATGGACCTCAGACAACATCTACGACGGAAACAACAACTATCACGCCGTCGGCTGGTTCGGACCCAGGAATAACTACTACTTCGACTGCGGAACCAAAGAAGGCTATGCCGGAGAATCGTAGGCGC
>DAOLNV010000080.1:1500-7374 GCA_035416745.1 Candidatus Hydrogenedentota bacterium
GTCTGGAGGCGCATCCGCAGGGATGCCGCTCGCGACACCTCCTCCCCCACCGGCAACGCCACTTCGAGCGCCCCGTCCGCAAGAAGAGGTTTCGGCAAGCATTGTGCGTAAGGCACGACATGGTTGGTGTAGCCGCAACCGTCCAGATGCGCGGCGGTATCAAGACAGAAGAGCTTGTCTTTCCCAGCGAGGGTTTGCGGCTCGCCAATTTCCGAGAAGACCGCGCGCACAAAGGCGTTGTGGCCGTCTTGGCCGGGCGCGGGGAACAAGTTGAACAGGCTGATGCCGGCGCCGCCGTTGCGAAACGCGTTCGCGGCAGCCCCGCGCCACCCTTCGATGCCGTAGGGAATGCCGGGGCCGTATGGCGCGCGGCGCAACATCCCCGAACAGCTGATGCAGGGATACACGGGGATTTCGCGAGGGGCCGCAAGGGCGGCTACTTCACGCACGGGCATGGAAAAAGGAATGTACCCGCCGCCGGTTGTGACGAAGTCGGGCAGCTCTTCCGCCAGCCAGGTCCCGGTGTCGACCCCGATGTATAACCCCTTTTCGACGGTCAACGGCACCCGCACGGAAAGCAGCATGGGCCGCCCGCGCTCCGCGCCTGCGTCCTCGACAAGTTTTCTGCATTGCCTCACCACATCGGTCAACGCCGCGGTATGCTCGGGGGTGGCCGGTTGTCCGTCCAGCGTCTCTTTGAAGAAAATGGGATGGCGCATCCAATCCAGGTCGATGCCGTCGACGTCGTAATTGCGCGCCACCTCCGCCACGAGGGCAACGGCGCGGTCGCGGACACTTTGCAGCGCAAAATCAACGCCCGACCCCCAGCGGCGCTGTCCGCCAGGCGGGGCGGAAGTCCAGTCCCCAGAAACGCCCAACACGGTTTCCGGATGTTCGGTTTTCCACTGCGGCCACAGGGGCGGCGTGAACGCGTCGTGGATATCGTTCATGCGCAGCGTCCAAAACGCCTCGTACCCGTTTGCATGGGCGAATTCGACGGCAAGCTTGAGCGGGTCGGTACCCCGCTCCATCAAGACGCGCATGTTGTTGTGTTCGAAGGGCCCTTCCTGTTTTGTGAACACCTCGCCAACGTTCGTGGCGTGCGTGAAATAATTGAACGACTGGGTTGTGCAATAGAAAAGCGTGTCCGCCTGCGTGCCGCGCATGTGAATAAGGCGGACGCCAACGAACCCCTCCGGCGTGGCGGCCTCAGGCGCCCAGACGTCGTCGCCGTCGTCGTTGAAAATGATCCGCCGCTTGCGGTTGGCGAGCTGTTTGCGTTCCGCGTTCGCAACCGCTCCGAATGAGAGATATGGGAAAGCCGCCGCGGCTGCACACCCGTACGCGCCGCGTTTCAAGAACTGTCGCCGCGTCGTCTTCATGACGGTTCACCTCGTGGTTGCGGGGGGAAGTGCCCAACGAACGGACTCCGCCACCGTGTCGCCCTTGCCCGGCCGCATCAGACTCGCCCCCTCGCCTTCCAGGTACCCGGTGACCGCGTAGGCGGTGAGGATCTGCCCGTCCGGCAACTGGACCGATGCAGGCCAGCCCGTATAACAGTTCATCGAGAGCGCCAGCATGATCGGATGCCCGAAATCCCACGTCTTGCCGTTATCTTCGCTCAAGATGGCATACACGCCAAAGGGAAGATGATACGACGCGTAGCTACAAAGGATTCGCCCGTCTTTCAGCACCAGCAGATGGCCATGGACCTCGCTGTAAGCAAGAAAGTCGCGCGGGCCCTCCCAGGTCAGGCCGTTGTCCGCCGACTCCCACAGCACCATGTGGTCGCCGGATTCGTCGCCGCCCGGGGTGGGAGTACCGCGCGGCGGAGAGGCGCCGGACCGCGGATGATCCCCGCTCAGCCGGCTGCACGCCAGCAGATTGCCGTTCGGGAGCCTTACCAGGGAAGCTTCGTCAAACATAGGAGATGGAGAATCCCACGCCTTGACAGCCAACGCCTCGGCCCACGTCGCACCGCCGTCCTGCGACGTGTAGAGCCACGCTTGCGAGGGTGGCGCGGCCGGGTCATAGTACACGCCGCGGGACATGAGGAGCGTGAGGGTCCCGTCGGGAGATGTCAGCACGTCCCGGATCATGGAATACCCCGGCCCAAACGTGGCTTCTTCCGTGGTTTCGCCGATGGGGAACGTCTTCCACGTGACGCCGCCGTCGCCGGAGCGTGAAACGCGGAACCCGTGGGGGTGCGAGGAGATTTGCAGCACAACGCCGTCGGTAAGCGCAAGGATCGCCGGTTCTTTGCCGAGCAGCTCGCTGCCGGCGGTCTCGATACGCTGCCAGGTCTCGCCCGCGTCGGACGATCTAAAGACCGTGATGCGCCATTTGCCGTCGTCGGCCTGGTAGCAGGGGCACGCCAGCACGTCGCCGTTGGCCAGACGCGTCAAGCCCGTCTTGTAAAGCCCCCGCTCGCCGATGCGCGCCCTGACCGCCGGCTGCCGCGACCAACAGGCAATCTCCTGGAGATTCATGCCCGTATATCCCGCGAGGCCGGCCGGGTACTTGCTGTAATCGGGCGGGGCAAACCCTGCCGCCGGCCGCTTTGCCATTTCCTCCAATTGCGCGCGTTTGTCGCGGATGGGCCGGTACGCGTATTCGTTGAGCAGGGCAACCGCGCCAAGGTCACCGTGGTCGCGGGCAACGTCCGCCCATGCCTGGATAGCAGCGCGAATCTCCTCGCAGGCTTGCGCAATATGGTCCGTGGCCGCCTGTATATCGCCTGCCTTCTCGGCGGCCGCCGTCTCTCCGAAGTGCTGCGCGGCATCGAGATACTTGGTCGCGAAGGTCAGCCGCCCCACGTGATAGTCCGCAAAACGCCGTCCGTTGGCGGCGCATGCGTCACGCGCGGCCGTCATCAGCGACAATGCCTCCGCGTATTGTTCCCGGTCGGCTTTGATCGCGTCGGAGAGGCCGCCAGCATCGTAATGTTTCGTCATCATGCCGGAAACGGGGAACCCAAAGCCCAAACCGTGTTCGTCGAGGCCCTTCGTGATTTCTTCGATGATTTGGAATGCCTGCACTGCGGGGGTAACGCTGTCCGGACCGCACGCGCCGGCGACAAGCTCGCGGCAGGCGGATTCCGGGTCCGGCGTGAGGGGCGCGTTGGCGCCCAGGTCGGTCCAACTCGCGCGCGCCAGGTAATACACGGTCGGGTCGAGGTCGCCGACGGTCCAATACCGCGTATAGAACCCGCTCCAGCCGTGAGCCCGCAGTTCCTGCATGACACGGTGGAGCGACCCCGTGGCCAGTTGCGGCAGCACGCCGACGTTGTCGTCGGCAAGGGTGAAAATCAGGTTCGCGGGCAGGTCTCGAGGCGGTTCCTGGCGGATGAGTTCCACCTGGCGCAACTGGCGGCTTGCCGTGTAGTCAACGAAACTGAGCACCTCCCCGCCCTCGGGCGCCATGCGCGCCAGCAGGGGAAACAACTCCTCCACGACGCCGTTGTAGACCATTCTCGCGGGACTCCGGCCCCCGGGGCGCGCCAGAAGGCCGCGTTCCCGCATAAGCGAGTCGAAGAATGCCAAGGAGGCCAGATCGCCTTTCAGCATGGTCTCGACACGTTCGCCACCCCCAGGGAAGGAGGAACGGCCCCGCGCCTTCGCGCAGAGTTCCTCGAATGTCCCCAGTCCCTCTGAGCCATAGCGCTGCGTGAGCGCTGCATAGGCTTCGGCGGCCCGGCCGGTCCATCCGCGATGTTCGGGCATGCCGATGTGGAGGTACTCCGCTTCGGGGTAGGTCTCGACATAGGCGCGGACGATGGTGGCGGCCATCTCGCGCAAAAGGGGATCGTCCATGGACTGGTCCGCGCCGGGGCCTGCGGTAAGGTCGCCGAGCTGGGTGACCGGCGCACTGCCCGGCATCACGGCCATGAATTCTTTGGGCCATTCGAACGGATATATCGCGATGCCCGTTTCCATGCCCAGGGCCTGCGCCTGTTCGAGGATGCCGTGCGCCAGGTTCTCAGCCCGATTCACCAGGTCCTGGGGCGATGCGGCACCCACGAAGTCGGGATTGGTGAACTCCGTCATGCCTTCGAGTTTCTCGCGGCCGACGGTATCCTCGTCGATGGGGTACCGTGCGCCGAAATACAGCGTGGCCGGGGGCTTCTCCATGCCTTGGAACGAGTACCGCACGAACGGCTGGCTGGGCCAGAAGGACAGAAACACGCGGTTGTATTTCATCTTGGCAATCTGATGAAGAAACCGGCGGTTTTCCTCCAGGCTCCACGATACCGGGCCCGTGGCCAGGTCGTTGACAAGCCGCCAGCACCGGGTCCGCATGTTGGGCCTGAGGCGGATGTCGGCGCCGGGCAATGTCAGCGCGCCGGGGTTTTCCGGCAGCACGTCGCCGTGCACCAGGTACCGCACTCCCCATCGCTCAGCCAGTTCGTAAACGCCCCACAGCACCGCCACCGGGCTGCCGCCCGTGATGACGGCCTTACCGCCGCCGGCCTGCGGAACGGGGTGAATCCAGATCTCTTGTGGCTCAAGCGCCCCCTCGGGCGCCCACACTTCGCGTACCGCCGGACGCTCGGGAAGGCCTACGGCAAAGACCGTTGATGCGCCGCCTGCTTCCTCGGCGGGCGATGCCGTGACAGCAAAGATCTCCCCCAGGTAACGGCACAATTCCGCGCCGGCGAAGCGTTCGAGGTCCGTCGCGTCCGGCGCGACAACCACGGCGGCCTCGGCCGCGTGAGCGGAAGGCGAAACCGATGCGGCAAACAGGAAGGCGAGCGCGGCTGTGAACAGAGATTTCTGCATTGTCCCCGATCTCCTTTACGCTGGGATTCCCGTGGCCATGGCGGCGGCTCTTGCCGGAAGCCGGCAGCGCGTGTCCATTGTGCCATAGCACAAGCGGCCCCGCCATAGGGGAGTGGCGCGATCAGGAGACCACGACGCAGCAAAGAGCGCGCGGACAGGATCCCAAACACGTTTGGGCCAGACCACGCGGTCTTGCTGCGCAAAACCTTGGGTCGGTCCCCTCGCGTGCCTGCGTCAGTTCCGACCTTTTCCTGAGGCATTAATGGAAGCAAGGACGTCGTCCACGCAGCCAGCCTCTTTCAACCGGGCGATCAGGCTCGGGCGCTGCCTGAGGGCAGCCGCGGCGGCCAGCGCCTCGAGGTATTGTGTCGGTTCGTGAGGCGGAGCGACGATCAGAAAGACAAGGTGGCAGGGCCTTCCGTCGGTTGAATCGAAATCCATGCCCGGCGCGGAGATGCCCAGGGCGGCGCCGACCTCGCGAACGATTTCTGTCCGGGCACGGGGAATGGCAATACCGTGCCCGAAACCAGTGCTGCCCCGTCTTTCCCGGTCCAGAATCGCCGAAAGCAGGGTATCGCGGTCGGTGGCCTTTCCGCTACTGACAATGAGATCGGCAAGACGCTCGATAGCCGACCACTTATCGAGGTAGCCGGTCGAGATTTCGATCGTATGCGGTTGTAGCAGTCTTCTCAGTACCATTTTCTTCTCTCCACACGGGATATTGAGCGAAAGCCGTATTGCAGGCCATCGCGCAAGCAGCAATATGTGCTCCACGATCCCCCGCCAGATGGTCGCTCGTCAGGACCGCTGCCTATCGGGCTGGCGAGTAACGGCTCACTTCGAACCTATGGCGGGCCTTCCCCAGCGCAAGCTGCCGAAACGCAAAGCTGCGTCCCATTGATAAACCGGGACTGGGGCTTTGGTGAGGCGGGTTCAGTCCTTCTCCTCGTACACGCGCGTGGTCTCAGCGCACTTTTCAAGCCTCGTCAATTCAATTAGACGCCTCAACCCGTGAAGAGGTTTCAGTTGCGTAAAACCCGGCTATTTCGGGGTTTTCGCGTGGCGTGTTTCGCGTTCGGGACTGACCCGGGCTCTT
>DAOLNV010000080.1:7474-25625 GCA_035416745.1 Candidatus Hydrogenedentota bacterium
TCCAGGCTCCTGTACTGGATGGCCTCCGCGAGGTGGTGGTCGCCGATGCGGTCGTGCTCCTCTAGGTCGGCGAGAGTGCGGGCTACGCGGAGAATCTTGTCGTATGCGCGCGCGCTGAGTCCCATGCGTTCGAGAGCGGATTCGAGCAGCATCTTGCCGCTTGGACTCACGGCGCAGTGTTTTCGTGTTGCGGTGGCGTCGAGATGCGCGTTACCGCGGTGGCGTCCCTCGTGGCGGGCATGTTGGCGTTCGCGGGCGGCCTGTACCTGCGCGCGGACGTCGGGGGTGGCCGCGCCGCTGGGGCGGTCATCGGACATCTCATCGAAGGACAGGGGCGGCACGTCGACGTGGATGTCAATACGGTCGAGCAACGGGCCCGATAAACGGCTCATGTAGCGCTGGATCTCGCCCACTGAGCACCGGCATTCGCGGCGGGGGTCGGTCCGGCATCCGCAGGGACACGGGTTCATCGCGACGACCAGCATGAACCGGCTCGGGAACGTCACGGAGTACGATGCGCGGCGAATGTGGACCAGCCCCTCCTCCAGCGGCTGCCGCAACACCTCGAGGGCGGCGCGGTTGAACTCGGGCAGCTCGTCGAGAAACAGCACACCGTTGTGGGCGAGGCTCACCTCTCCCGGCATGGGCTGGAGACCGTGGCCCCCGCCGCTGATGGACACGGTCGTTGCCGTGTGGTGCGGCGCGCGGAACGGACGCCGGCAGACGAGGTTGCCTTTCTCGCTTACGTTGCCCGCAACGCTGTAGACCCGTGTGGTTTCGAGGGCCTCTTCAAATGTCATCTCGGGCAGAATCCCCGGGAGCCGCGACGCAAGCATGGTCTTGCCCGTGCCGGGCGGGCCGATCATGAGCAGGTTGTGCGAGCCCGCCGCGGCGACGGTCAGCGCGCGTTTCACGTGCGCCTGGCCTTTCACGTCAGTCAGGTCGGGGGTGTGGGCCTGCGCTTGCGAGAAAGCCCCGTGCAGGTCGGTCCGGAACGGCGCGATCTCGGCGCGTTCGGTAACAAACTCGGCGGCCTCCGTCAGGGTCGATACCGGGATAACCTGCATCTCGGGCACGACCCCGGCTTCCTCCGCGTTCGCCCGCGGAAGGATGATGCCGCGCAGACCCTGGTCCCGGGCGGCCATGGCCATGCACAGTGCGCCGGCCACCGGACGAACGGAGCCGTCCAGCGCGAGTTCCCCCACAATGGCGTAGTCGGGGAACCGCGTCGCGGGAAGTTGTTCGCTGGCGGCGGCCATGCCGAGGGCGATGGGGAGGTCGAGGGCGCTGCCCTCCTTCCGCACGTCGGCCGGGGCCAGGTTGACGACCACCACGCCTCGCAGGTACCGGAATCCCGCGCTCCGCAACGCCGATTGCACGCGTTCCTGGCTTTCTTTGACCGCCGTGTCGGGCAGGCCGACCATGGTGAATCGCCGCTGGCCGGGATGGTTGTCGACCTCGACTTCCAAGGGATACCCGTCGATGCCCAGGACTCCGCACGATCGAACCCGCGCCAGCATTGTATGAGATGGCCCCCAATATACTAATCGCCTGAAGAAATCCAGCCACCATCATACGGGGCGCGCGCCACCGGGTCAAATGAGCGGGCGTCACGCGATACCAGGGAGCGTGACCCGGATGCCCTGCCATACAGGAACCCCAGGCCGGATATGGCCCATACGACCGGGCCCTCCCCACGCGCCTGGTGGACGATTATGGAAAGAACGCTCGTGCCGGTTCACCAGCCGCGGCAGAGTATCCTTGCACAGGCTCGAGGCTACGACGGGAGCGCAGGCACCTTGGAGGACCTGTCCGGCCGGGGATGGCTGTCCACGTACTGTTCGGCCGCGTTGTCCCAGAACAGGACTTTTTCCTGCTGGTACGAATCGCACGCGAGCTTGGTGGCCACCTGCGCGCGATACGCCAGCTCGGGCGGGCAATGGCACTCGGTGCGGTTACGGATAGCATTGAGCCAGTTGTCCATGTGTTCTTCGCGCGGCTCGTTGGGTATCTCGAGGACCCCGTCGGTGCCGTACTTCTCTTTGAACCATCCCTTGAACTCGTCCTCGGGCGTAATCTGAATGCCGGCGCCGCCGGGCCGCAACGTCGCGAAGTGCCCGCGAATCATCGCGGGGTTCGCCTGCTTGTTCGCCATCGACGACGTCATCAGGATGCTGAAATCCTCCGGATAGTCCATCACGACCAGAAACGTGTCCGGCACTTCGCGGTCGTCGTGCTGCACGAAGATGCCGCCGCCCGCGGACACCTTCTCGGGCGCCTGGCAATCCAGGGCGATCGTCAAGGGCGCGATGAAGTGGTACAGAAGGTCCGTGGCGATGCCGCCCGAGTAGTCCCAGTATTTGCGGAACTGAAAGAACCGTGGTTTCGAGAACGGGCGTTTGGGAGCGGGTCCGAGCCACTGTTCCCAATCGATGTAGCCGTCGCCGCCGTTGGGGTCGTCGGTGGCGTCCTCATCGATTGCGTAGTTCCACTCGCCGCCCTGGGGATTCTCGGGACTGCCCGAGTTGCGGCTGTAATCCAACTGAGCGTACAGGATCTTGCCCAACCCGCCGTCTTTGATGAATTTACGGGCTTGCCAGAACCAGTCATCGGAACAGCGTTGCGCACCGCACTGAAACACGCGGCCAGTGCGGTAGGCGGCATCGCGCACGTCGAGCGATTCCTCGACCGTCAGGGTCACGGGTTTCTGGCAGTAAACGTCTTTCCCGGCTTCCATGGCGTGGATCGAGGCCAAGGCGTGCCAATGATCGGGCGTAGCGATGACCACCGCATCGATGTCGTCCCGTTCGAGGAGCTTGGTGTAATCGTAATAAGCCTCGATGTCGCGGCCCGTTGCCGCCTTGACCCGTTCCTTGCGATCCTTCTGGCGGCGCGTGTAGACGTCGCAGACCGCGCGCACCGCGAGCTTCTGTCCCGCTTTTTCGCGTTCGAGGAGGTCCGTAAGATGGCCGCCGCCCATGCCGCCCACGCCGATCATGCCGATGCCGAGGACCTGGTCCGCCGCGGGCACCTTGCCCGTCTTCGGCGCATGGGGATCCACGGGCTCGACTTTCTCGCGCGCGGCAGTTCTGAAGGCCGAAGCGCCCAGGCCCGCAACGGCCGCGCCCTGGCCCGCGCGCCGGAGAAAATCGCGGCGGTTAATGTCGTGAATGGATGGCGTGCTCATATCAAACCTCCTGTTGCTATGACAGAGACATTGAAACTCGTCCC
Source organism: Candidatus Hydrogenedentota bacterium (assembly GCA_035416745.1). Taxonomy (NCBI): domain Bacteria; kingdom Pseudomonadati; phylum Candidatus Hydrogenedentota; species Candidatus Hydrogenedentota bacterium. The sequence continues at coordinate 10,706 of DAOLNV010000080.1, forward strand.
CAAAACAGCCGCGCACGTGTCTGACGCGAAGACCGCCGGGACAGAGTGGGCCGTCCTGCGCAAAGCCGTGCGCCAGTCCCGGCGTGTGACCAGGATGGTACTCTTCGTCGCCGCCTAATTCCACCTTGCGCCGCGGCCGCGGCCGGCGTAGGCTGTAAAACGGCTCCGCCAAGGTCCTTATTGCATGAGGTCTCTTTATGGCTCACCGTTCCCTGCCGATGGCGTTCACGCCTCCGGCCATTTACGTACTCGATGCCGTGTGGGAGAATCCCGCGGCTGCCCGGCGCGCGGAGGGTCTGTGCAACGCGTTCCCGAATATCGCGCCCCAGACCTTCTCCTATGCCGACCTCCCGAGTATTGTGGTCGAACAAGGGTTCGACAAACGCGTGCGCATGGGCACACTGGACACCGTCCCGCCGCCCGCCCTGATCCTGGGTCTGTTCCGGTTCGACCGCGAGGCGGTAGCGCGTGACACCGCGCGCATGCAGTCGGTTTACGCCGGCGACGGGGTGTTTCCGTTCCACACCGCCGCGGGCGGCAACGCGTTCACGTTTTTCTGCTCGGAGCTGAATGAGATTCGGCCCAATCCCCAACATATGTGCCGCCCCCAATGGCGCATCCATCAGGGAGACGGCTGCCCGCACCAGTGCGCCTACTGCAATCTCGGAAAGTTCCTCATCTCTCACGTCAACACCGAGGAATACATCGAGCGGCTGGGCGACCTCATTCGCCGCAACCCCTGGCAACGCACCTGGCTGTATGATGACATCATGGACGTCTTGACCCTCGAACCCGAGCTCAACACCCTGGCGCCGCTCATGCGCTTTTTCGAGAGAACCCGTGACTGTTACCTCATCCTCCACACAAAGAGCGACCGGGTCCACGGTCTCATCGAGGCGAATGCGCCCCACAACACCATCGTGGTCTGGAGCCTGTCCGGCCCCACCCAGTCCACGCGTCTCGAACGCATCGCGGGCACGACGGATGCCCGCATCGACGCCGCGCGCCGCTGCGAGGAAGCAGGCATTCAAATCCGGTACAAGTTCAAGCCCATCGTGCCGGTGCGGCGCTGGCGCGAGGAGGCCGAGTACACCATCGGGGCAGCCCTCGAACGCACCCATCCCGACAATCTCAGCATGACCACGCTCATGTGGTCGCGTATCGAGGACGTGCTCGCCTGCATCCCCATGGAACTGCTCGAGCCGGCGTTCGTGGCTGCCGCCGAAGAAGCCCGCGAAGAACTCGACGGGCTGCGGTACGCCCCCTTCCCCCATCACGTCCGCGAGACCATTTACCGGCACTACCTCAAAGAGATCCGCGCGCGCAATCCCGAAATCCCGGTCACCATCTCCACCGAAAGCCTCGGCATGTGGAAAGCCATGGGCGGTCCGCTTGGATTCACCCCGGACGATTACGTGTGCGGATGCGGCGCGGGGGCCATCCCGGGCAAGAAACGCCTCGACACCAATCCCTGGCAGGACGCCCGGGCGGCCGTCTGCTGGGACGGCGCCGACGCCGTGCCCGGCTGCGAGTAATCACCGGCAATTGCCCGGAACCATGGGCCGCGAAAAGGGATTGGAGTATTATGGGAGAGTCAAGATTCGCCAAATGGCGCCGTCACCGGTTCTCATCACCGCGCGAGAGGAGATAAATGGTCATGAACGCCCCCACATCAGGCCGCCTTCGCTACCGGGTGCTCGCCATCGTCCTGAGCGCGGGTGCGCTGGGATGCCCGCCGATCATCGGAGCGTTTCAGTGGGCCCGCACCGACGGGGGGCTCGACCCCGACATGGCCACCGGAGTAGCGCCGCGCCCCGGCGGCGGCGCCTACGTCTGCGGCCAATTCACCGGCACGGCGGTCTTCGGGGCCGGACAAGCCAACGAGACCACCCTTACCGCAGCCGGAGGCCCCTACGACAAGGACCTCTACGTCGCCCGGTACGACGACAGCGGCGCATTGGACTGGGTCACGAGCGCGGGCGGTCCCCAGGACGACTGCGCCGCCGACATCGTCCAGCTTTTTGACAGCACCATCGTGGTCACCGGATATTTCCACAACGTAGCCACCTTTGGCGCGGGCGAGGCCAACGAGACCCGGCTGTTCGCCGGCAGCGAATTCGATCAGGACGCCTTCGTAGCCCGGTTCACCAATGATGGCGCTCTCCTCTGGGCCCGGCGCGAGGGCGGTCTTGGCGAAAACGATGCCGGTACCGCCATCAGCGACTTTCCCGACGGGAGTTTCGTGGTCGCAGGCACCTTTGAGGACCGGGCCGTCTTCGACACCGGCACCCTGCCGCCGACGGTCCTCAATGCGGGCGGTCCGTACGACTCGAACATCTTCCTCGCGCGCTACGAACGCGACGGCGACCTCGTTTGGGTGAGCGGCGCCGGCGGGCCCGCGCCCGACGTCGCGCCCGGTCTCACTACCGCGCCCGGAGGCGGCATCTTCATGACCGGCACGTTCGAGGATTACGCGGAGTTCGGCGTCCCGGCCGTCCAGGCCCCGCTCCGGGTGAACGCGTATTCAAGCATCGACCGCGACGTTTTCATCGCGCGGTACCACGGCGACGGCACGGTCGACTGGGTCCGTAAAGCGACAGGCATCGACATCGACGACGGCCTCGCCGTAGCGGCGTTCCTCGACGGGTCCGTGGTCGTGACCGGCAGTTTCACCGACACCATCCTCTTCGCGCCCGACACAGCGGACGAGATACGGCTGACCGCCGAGACCATCCTCGATCGCGATGCGTTTGTCGCCAGATACGACCGCGACGGCAACCTCGAGTGGGTCCGTCACGCTCAAGGCATCGACGACGATGAGGCGAACGCCGTGGCGGTCATCATGGGCGGCGACTGCATCGTCGCGGGCACGTTCACAACCACCATCACCCTTGGCGCGGGCGAAGCGAACGAGACCACCTTGACGGCGGACTCCGAGTTCGATCGCAACATCTTCGTAGCGCGGTACAGCGGCGACGGCCATCTCAGGGCCGCCGCGCGGGTGCCGGCCATCAGTACCGCGCTCGATGCCGGTGTCGTGCCCGGGGGCGACGTACTCGTCGCCGGGTGGCTTGCCGGCCGCGCAACACTGCGAGACACCGCCGGCGTTACTATCCCCATCGCCTCGGCAGGGGCAAAAGACGCGTTCCTCGCCCGAATGGACTTCTGACGGGTGGCGCCAGCGACTTTGACGCCGAGCAGAACCGGGCAATCGGGTCACGCGAGCCGCGTGACACCACAGCTGTTCTTGCCAGCGCTCACCCGGCGGTTCGGGAAGTTCATTTCCCCTCGAAGATGCCCTCATCCTTTTGTTATCGTGGCGCGCACGCAGAACAAGCACGCATCGAGAGCGGAAGGAGAGTCAATTCCATGGGACAGCTCAGCGGCCTTGACTGGGGCGTCATCGTCCTGTATTTCGGCCTGGTGTTTGGCGTCGCAGTATGGGCGGCGCTTACCAACCGCAAACAGGGCGACAACTCGGCGGGCTATTTCCTGGCGAGCCGTAACGTGGGCTGGTTCGTTATCGGCGCGTCGATGTTTGCCTCCAACATCGGCTCGGAACACCTCGTAGGCCTCGCGGGCGCGGGCGCCTCGACGGGCGTCGTACTCGGCCAGTTCGAGGTCCAAGCCTCGCTGGCAATCCTCGTGCTGGGCTGGCTTTTCGTGCCCTTCTACGTGAAAAGCGGCGTGTTCACCATGCCCGAGTTTCTCGAGCGCCGCTATTCGCCCACCGCGCGGTGGTACCTTGCCGTGGTCTCGATTATCAGCTATGTGCTGACCAAGATCTCCGTCACCATCTACGCGGGAGGCGTGGTGTTCACGGCCCTCATGGGCATCGAGTTCTGGACCGGCGCCATCATCGTAGTGCTCGCCACCGGCGTCTACACCGTTTTCGGCGGCCTTCGCGCGGTGCTCTACACCGACATGTTCCAGGCCCTCGTGCTGATCGGCGGTTCGGTTGCCGTCACCGCCATAGGCCTCAACGAAGCCGGGGGATGGACCACGCTGTGCCGGGAAGCCGGCCCAAACATGATGAGCATGTGGAAACCCTTCAATGATCCCGATTTCCCATGGACGGCAATCCTCCTGGGCGCGCCGATCCTCGGACTCTGGTACTGGTGCACCGACCAATTCATCGTGCAGCGCGTGCTGTCGGCAAAGAGCCAGGAAGAGGCGCGGCGCGGCAGCATCTTCGCCGGATTTCTCAAACAATTGCCCTTGTTCATTTTCGTGGTTCCCGGCCTCATCGCGTTTGTACTGGCCCAACGTGGCGCGATTGTATTGGAACGCGCCGACGAAGCGCTGCCGGTGCTCATCGCGCGGCTGTTGCCCACAGGCGTCCGCGGACTGGTCGTCGCGGGGCTGTTGGCCGCGCTCATGAGCTCGCTGTCGTCGGTGTTTAACTCGTGCTCAACCCTGATCACGTGGGACGTCTACCGCAAGCTGCGCCCCGGCGCTTCTGAACACCATCTGGTCGTGGTAGGACAGGTCTCGACTGTTATCCTGGTCGTCCTGGGTCTGGCGTGGATCCCGTTCATGCGCTATATCTCGGGCGAACTCTACACCTACCTCCAGAGCGTGCAGTCTTACATCGCGCCGCCGATCACCGCGGTGTTCCTGCTCGGGGTGTTCTGGAAACGGGTGAACGCCCATGGCGCGCTCGCGGCGCTGTTTACCGGTTTCATTCTCGGGATGGGCCGTCTCGTCGCGGAACTGCTGCGCGACAACCTCAACGGATGGCTCTACACCTTCGCGACCATCCACTTCCTGCACTTCGCGCTGTTTCTGTTCCTGCTCTGCTGCGGAATCCTGGTCATCGTGAGCCTGTTGACCCGTCCCGCGCCGGACAGCCAGCTCGACGGGCTCACCTTCGCCACGGCCAGAGGCGCCGGACACAAGGAGGCGAAAGGGACGCGCATCAGCCTGGCGTTCACGCTCGTCCTGCTGGGAATCGTCTGTCTCGTCTGGCTCTATTTCTCGCCCATGAACCCGTTCTAGCCCTTGCCCCGCCGTGGGCGGACGCATCCGCCGGCGTGCGTGCCCGCCGGTCCGCGCTCGGATTCGGGCGGGAGCGTCGCATTCGCCGGCAATTTCAGCGTGCTGAACCACCCCCGGAGGCCCTCTTGATGACCCGGTAAACACCCAGTAGAATAGCTCTGCGGTATTCGCATGGCGTTTGGCGCACGGAGTGTGAGCAACCAAAGAAAGATAGTCTTGAATACTGATTCAAAATCAACACAGCTTCGTAATGCGTATGCGGACGGGCGGTTCGGCCTGTCGTACGAGTTCTTCCCGCCAAAAACCGCCGAAGGCGAGGCGGATCTGTTCGAGAACTTCGCCGAGCTGGTCAAATACAACGCATCATTTGCCACGTGCACGTACGGCGCGGGTGGCAGTACGCGCGGCAAAACGATTCAAATCGCGAGCCGTCTCAAGCGCGACCACGGCATTCCGGTGGGCGCTCATCTGACCTGCGTGGGAGCTACACGGGACGACTTGCGCACGTTTCTCGACCAAGCCGAGAACTGCGACATCGACTACATAGTGGCACTGCGCGGCGATCCGCCGGCGGGCGTCAAGAAGTTCGTCCCCGTGCCGGGCGGGTTGCGCTATGCCAATGAGTTGGTGACGTTTATACGAGAGAACTATCCCCGGTTCGGTGTGGCTGTGGCGGGATACCCCGAGACCCATCCGGAAGCGCCCAACCGCGCCACGGACCTCGAGAACCTCAAGCGCAAGGTGGATGCTGGCGCGGACGTGGTCATCAGCCAGCTCTTTTACGACAACGACGACTTCTACCGGTTCCGGGACCGGTGTGAGGCCATCGGCATCAGCGTGCCTATTGTTCCGGGAATTCTGCCCGTAACCGCATTGCCGCAGCTCAGACGCGTCGTGGCCATGTGCGGCGCCAACGTGCCAAAAGCCCTCATGGAACGTCTCGAAACCCACCCCGACAATTCCCAGGGCCAGTTTGATGTCGGCGTTTACCATGCCATCCGGCAGGTCGAGGACCTTGTGAGCCGGGGCAGCTGCCGGGGGGTCCACTTCTATTGCCTCAACAAGTCCCGGTCGGTCGCGACCATCTTGCGCACACTCACCCTGCCCAACATAGAAGCATTTCGCGGGAGATAACGTTTCTCACTGCCGGATGAGGTGGGAAAGCAAAGGAGAATTACCGATGGATGAACCTAGAATCGCCGACAAGAAGCCCGCGGTACTCGAACTCGAGCCCGGAACCTACTGGTGGTGCCGGTGCGGGCACTCGGCGTCCCAGCCCTGGTGTGACGGTTCCCACAAGAGCACGCCGTTCACCCCCCTCGAAGTGAAGCTCGATGTCAAGAAGCGCTATGCCCTGTGCCAGTGTAAACACACCGCAGCCGCCCCCATGTGCGACGGTACGCACAAACGGCTATAGACCCTTTTCGACCGGAAATCCCCCCGTAGAGGTACCCGGGGCATGCCAGCCCGGATTCTGCGTGCCTACCGGATGTCCGCCTCAAACCATTTGAGGACGGCCATGATCCCGCGCGCCTTTTTCAACATGGTGGCCTTGAGGCCCAGTTCGCGCAGTTTTTCTTTCGCTTCATGGCGCGACCTGGCAACCACAACCCCCCCAACGAAGGATTTTTCCTCATCCCCCTCCGCCCGAATGGCGTGATAGTCGAACGCAGGCATGAGCTTCCTCCCTTCTCGTCTCCCACTGCCCGATTCTATCATGTTTCCCCCTCGATGTGAATTCGGGAGTGCAGGGAAATGTGGGTCTTCATCGCTCAAACGCCTGCGAGAGGGCATCCAGCAACGCGCCCGCCGCGCCGGCGTCGAGCATGTCGCTCCGTGTGACGGACCGCTTGCGCTGCGCGGACAGCCGATGCTCCGTTAATCATCTCCGGCTCGAGCCGCTCGCCTCGGGCAGGCCTACGACCCGGCGTCAATGATGCCCAGAACCTCTCCCAGCGCGACGATCGTGAGCCCGTGCCAGATTTCAGGGTCAACGCGGTGAGGGTCGTAGCCCTCTTCGCGGGGAGACCGGATGCAGACGGCGGTCATGCCGACGGCCTCGGCGCCGGACAGTTCGTGGCTGCCGCCATCGCCCACAAACAGGCACCTTTGAGGCATTACCGCAAGCCGTTCGCAGGCCAAGAGATAAATTCCCGGGTCCGGCTTGCGCATCTTTGCTACCGACGAGAAGATCGGCGCGTCAACCAGGCGGGCCAGGTCCAAGGCGGGCCACAACACGGGCAATTCGGGCGGACAGTCGGTTATGAGACCCGTCTTCAGTCCGCGGTCCTTGATTGCCTGCAACGTTGCGCGCGCATCGGGACGGACCACCAGGCCGTCGCGAATGAACGCGGTCCGAATGCGCGCCGCCTCCGGAACGTGCGTCATGTCCGGCGTCACGCCGATGGCCTCGCACGTGTGGACCACGCATTCTTCGACTGTGTCCCAGTGGCCGGCGCCGCGCTCGCCCCAATCACTCAGCCACCGCTCCAGAAACACGTCCTCGGGCGCGCCCATCACGCGTGCCATGGCCCGGACGGAGGCGTTGTGGGCCGACGCGCTGAGACTGTCCACCAGCGTCCCGAAAAAGTCGAACAGAACGGCCTGAAATCGCGACAGGGTCATCGTTCGAGCCGCTCCGGTTTGGCCGTCGCGCGGACGGGATTCAGAATGGGATAGGTAAAGGCGGTCACGAGCCCGACCAGGGCCAGCATGCCCCCCAGGGGCCCTACGAGGAAAATGCCCGTGGGCCGGCTTGCCGAATTCCCGAAGAAGTGCATCGAACCCGTCGCCACGCCAATCGAGAGCGCCTGCGCCATCTTCACCATAAACGTGTGCACGCTGTTGAAGATGGCCTCACGGCGTTTGCCCGAAGATTGCTCGTCCAGGTCGATGATCTCGCCAATGAGCGGCGTTTGCAGCACATAGATCAGGCCCTGGCCGATACCGACGGTGGCGAACAGGACGACCCCAAGCCGGAGGCGGACATCGGACGAGAAGGGCAGCATGCCAATGACATAAACAAACGGCAACCCAACAGTAACGATGCCCAATGCGGCGGCGGCGAGCCATTTCAGGTTGATACGCGCGGCGAAGAAGGGCGTGGCCAATGCCGACAGCAGGCACGAGACCATGAACGGCGCCGCCAGCAGGGTGACGGTGCTTTCATCGCCTCCCAATCCCGCCTCGGCCCAGTACGGAAGGATGCGCTGTACCGCGAGGTAACCGATGTAGAAAAAACCGAAGATGACGATATACCGCCGAAACACCGGATTGTTCAGAGCGCGCCTGAAATCGCGAAAGGGCGCGGTCGCCGGCGTGTGCGCCTCGGGCATGAACCGCTCGCGCACCGTGAAGACCATAAACTGGAAACAGGCAAGGGAACACAGGGCGTAGAGAATGGCCACGCGCTGATAACCCAGGGCGGAATGAACGGGCGCATCCCCAGCCGCCTTTGCGGCCACGCGCGCGGGGTCGAGGATTTCGATCAAGGGTCCCGGCAGCGCAATAGCCAGGGCAAGTCCGAGCGTCATGCCCGCGGCAATCCAGGCGCCGAGGCGCACACGCCCTTGCTTCGACAGCGCAACCTCAGGCGCCAGCGCCAGCAGCGGAATGTTACAGAGGGTGAAGAAAAACCAGTGGGCGCATATGACCACCGTGCCATAAACGAGATTGATGATGGACTCGTGCGCCACGGGCGGGAACCAGAAAAGGATGCTGGTCAGGGTCATGCCCAACGACCCCCAGAAAATGAATGGGCGGCGCCGGCCCTGTATTAACGCGACCCGCCAGCGCACCCGCTTCTCCGCGGTCTTGTCTGACCACATGCCCACGAGGGGGTCGGTGACGGCATCGAAGACGCAGCCCGTGACGAATATGATGGCCACCAGGCCGATAGCCACGTAGACGATGCGGCCCGTGCCCAGCGTGGGCGAATAGAAATAGGTCCCCCATTGGGCCAGAAGTTCGCTCGAAAGCTGAATGCCGATCACCGCCAGGAGAAACGCAAACCCTTCGAGACGCGTGAATTCCTGCTGTTCGTTTCGTGACATGCTCCCCAGGCCCTCGCCCCTTCACGAGGGACATACTATAGCCGAGCGCGCAGGATTCATCCAACAATGCCGCACGATACACACGTCAATACGAATAGACTTGGCAGAACCTGCACCCTCGCCCGGACCCCGAAACGCTCCACCTACTTGCCGCGGAGAGGCCTTCAAGAACACAAGAGCCGCCTGCGTTCTTCAAATTGGAGACCTGCCGGTCGAAAGAGTGGCGCGGTCAGGAAACCGCCCCACAGCGGGGACAGGAAGGGCAGGAAGGGCGAGAAGGGTGTGAAGGGTGTGAACGTGCGAAGGGTGCGAAGGGATTGGAGACCGCCCCACAGCGGCGGGCTGTACGCCCCCAACGGAGGGCCGGTTTTCCTACCGGCCCATTGATCACCCCGCGGGCGGACTCGCCCGCGCATCATAATGTCTTGGAGACCTTGCGGTCGTAAGAGTGGCGCGGTCAGGAAACCGCCCCACAGCGGGGACAGGAAGGGATGTGTGTGTGAACGTGCGAAGGGTGCGAAGGAATTGGAAACCGCGCCACAGCGGGGGGTCCCCGGAGCGCCGAAGGCGGCGGCATGGGACCTCCGGAGGGCCGAGGACGCGAAACATGTTCTCAGGTTACGGCTTCCCCCTCTTCAGCGCCAACGGCGCGTAACATACCAGCCTGGCCTGAAGGGCCAGGTGATGGCATTCAAAACAGGCAAGAGGGCTGAAAGCCCGAAACATATTGGGGACCCAACGACGACGGGACACGATGGTCCGGGCTTTCAGCCCTGTGGGATTCTTTCTTGGGGGCCGGTTTCCTTGGCCTTCAGCCAAGGCTGGTATGTTACGCGCCGTTGGCGCCGTATCGGACTGTTGTGCTTCAGGCGGGGATGTCCCGAGAGCGGGCCGGGATATCCGGCGCGGCCACATCGCCCACGAACTCCCGACCGGCGAGGGCGCCGGTCCCACACGAGGAGGCGGGAACCCGTTAACACAACGTCTTGTTTTTGCATCGGGCCTTCACCTCTCCTGCCCCTGTAACTCCCGCCCTGGGACATCGATTGTCCCCTTTTCCAGCCCCGCGAGGGGCGGCAGGCCGTAGCCCAGGGCCAGCCACGCGAAACGCGTGGCGCAGCCCTGGGGTAAGCGCGCCCTCCCTCTCTCCAGCCCCGCAAGGGGCGGCAGAGGCTCCTCTCCAGCGCAGTCACATGAATCATGAGCAAGATGCTCATGACGCTTTCAAGAATACTGGAGCCTTGCCTGCGTTCTTCAAATTGGAGACCTGCCGGTCGGGATCATGGAACCTTTCCGGCTGTGACGGAATGGATTCTCGACAATCTCGTAAACGAAACGCGAGGTGGCGAATAGTGTCAATGGATACCCCGGACGCTGCGGCGCAGGGCCCGGCGCAATTTCGACGTCTTGCCTCCGAGCGGACCGCGGCCTGTCTTGCAGGACATTGGGGCTTTCGCTGGTCTTTGGAGAAACGCCGCGCCGAATGCTAGGATCATGGCCATGAGCGAGGAAAAACCAAAACAAGCCGAAGAGCTGGACGGGTTGAAAGGCGCGCTGGCGCGCAAACCGCGCGGATGTGGAGGCATCTTTTTCATGTTGATGTTGGTCCTCGCCGCGGGTTGGGGCGTGGGCCTGGGCATGTTTGTCTGGATGCTCGAGGACGCCAAGGCGAATATCAAGGCGGTGGACGATTTTCGCCCGAAGATTGGAAGCCGCATCTATTCGGCCGACGGGATGCTCCTGGGCGAATACACGGTCGAGGCGCGGCAGCTCGTGCGCCTGAACGAGATTCCTTTGCATGTGCAGAAGGCTTTCATCGCGACCGAAGATCATCCGTTCTACCGGCACAAGGGCGTCCGGCCGCTGGCCATAATCAGCGCGGTGAAAGATGCCATGCGGACCGGCAACGTGCGCGGCGCGAGCACAATCACAATGCAGATCGTGCGCAACATTACCGAAGTCACGGGCGTTTCAACCGAGCGCACCATGCAGCGCAAGATCAAAGAGGCGTTCGTGGCGCTCCAGCTCGAACGCGAATTCACCAAGGACGAAATCCTTGAGCTATACCTGAATCAGATCTTTCTGGGCGGAAGCGCGAACGGCGTCGAGGCGGCCGCGCAACAGTATTTCGCGAAATCCTGCAAGGATCTGACGCTCGCCGAGGCGGCTACACTGGCCGGCTTGTCGCGCGCACCCAATGCCAACCGCCCGGACCGCAACCCTGAGTCCGCCCAACAGCGCCGCGATATCGTCCTCGGACAGATGCTCCGGCACGGCTTCGTCACGCAGGAAGAGTACGACAAGGCGGTCGCCACCAGCGTTCAAGATTCAGTGATTCCTTACGACGAGCGCATGAAACGGATGCAGGAGGGCACGGGCGTATGGCGTCCGAACCGTTTCCAGGCGCCGTATTTCGTCGAGGAGGTGCGGCAGTTCGCCCGTGAAAACGGATTTGCCGACAGGGAAGAATTGCTCGAGGGAGGGCTCCAGATTCATACAACCGTGGACATGCGCCTCCAGCGCGCCGCCGAAAAGGCGCTCGAAAAAAAGCTGGCGGAGATCGACAAGGAAACTCTGGACAAGCTCACCGAGCGAGGCCAGGAGGACTATTTCGTTCCCATTACGGGCGCGCTGGTGTGCCTCGATAACCGGCCCGGGGCGGAAGGCTATGTCCGGGCAATGGTAGGCGGCCGCGATTTCGACAAGGAGAAATACAATACGGCCACCCAGGCGAACCGGCAGCCGGGGTCGAGCATCAAACCGTTCGTATGGCTCGCGGCGATCCAGGACGGATTGACGCCCTCCCATGTGGAAGTCGACGAGCGGATCACCTTGTACGACGGCCTCGGGCGGCCCTGGTCGCCCTCAAACTTTACCGCGGACTTCAAGGGGCCCGTCACGTTGCGCTACGCCCTGGAGAACTCAATCAATATCATCTCGGTCAAACTCGTGCTGCGGATGGGCATGCCCGTGGTGCGCGGAGTGTTGCAGCGCGCCGGAATCACGGCCGAAATCGACGATTCACACAAGTGGACCATCGCGCTGGGGAGTCCGGACGTCACAGTGCTCGACCTCTGCACGGCATATGCGACCATTGCAAGAGGCGGGGTCCTGGCCCGGCCCACATTTGTCGAGACGATTCGCGACCGGGACGAATTCGTCCGGTACAAGAATGAGGTCCACCTCGAGCGCACCCTCGATGCAGACGTGTGCTATGTGGTCACTTATCTTATGGAAGGGGTGGCGCGATACGGCACGGGCGCCCGCAGCCGCGCCCTCGACCGGCCGCGCGCCGGTAAGACCGGCACCTCAAACGAGAGCCGCAATGTCTGGTTCTGCGGGTTCACGCCCGATTACACCTGCGTGGTATGGATCGGCTATCGAGACAACCGCCCCATCGGGCAGGGTCCCGATGGGCGCTGGCTCAAAGCAAGCAAGGAGTTCGCCGGCGGGCGCCTGGCCTGCCCCGTCTGGACCGAGTTCATGGTGGCCGCCCACAAGGGACTGCCCAAACGCGACTTCGAGGTCCCGGACGGCGTGGCGTTCTATGATGTCGACAAGAGCACCGGGATGTTAGGCGGCTCTTTCCCGGAAGCGTTTCTGAAGGGTACGCGCCCCCCAACGGAACCGGCGCCTCTGGAGCCCACTCCGGCCGAGATCCTGATGGAACCGGCGCCGCCGGTACCCGTACCGGCCGAGAACCCAATGGAGATTCCACCGCTTGCGGATATTTGATTGCGATGCCGCCTTCGGGCGTGGAACCACGCCCTTACCGGGGGAACTCGAAACCGCCGATGCCCTGATCGCGGAAATGGACCATTGCGGCATCGAGCAGGCCCTGGTCTGGCACCGCGACGCCCGCGAGCGCGGCTTCGCCCAGGGCAACGCCCGCATGGCTGAACTCAAGGACCACCCCCGCCTGCATCGTTCCTGCACGATGATGCCGTACACGTCACGCGAAGGTTTCACCGACGAAGAACTCTTCGAGTACATCCAGATGGAGGACATTCGCGCAGTGCGGGCCTTTCCGTTGACGCACTGTTACCTGCTGGACGCGATTTCGTGCGGCGACCTGCTGGCCTTGCTGACGGCGTATCGCGTGCCGCTGTTCGTGTCGCTCACGGAGTTCCACGACCAGTGGCAGGGCGTGTACAATCTCATGCGCAACTTTCCCCACCTGACGCTCGTGCTGACCCAAACCGGCTGCTGGGGACAGGATCGGTATTTCAGGCCGCTCGTGCGCGGATTCCCGCGGTTCTTTCTGTCGACAAACCGGTTCGAGACCGCCGGACAACTCAAATCCTTCGTGAACGACCTGGGGTTCGAGCGGCTGCTGTTCGGGTCGGGGCTCCCGTTCAACAATCCCGGCGGCTACATCATGATGGTGGAGCGCGCGGACATCCCAGACGAAGCGAAGCGGGCTATCGCGTTTGATAACCTCGCTTACCTGCTCGGGGAGGTGGCATGGTGAGCCTGCGCGGCGAATTTCTCGAAGGGCGCGGGTGCCCGGTCATCGACGCACACGCGCACATGGGCCCGTTTCGCTCGATCTATCTCCCCGAGGCAGCTCGCGAGGCCATGGTCAGCGGGATGGAACGCGCGGGCATCGAGGCGATCATCGTTTCACATCACAACGCCCTCTTCGGCGATACGCGCGAAGGCAACGCCGAAATGCTCGACGCGGTACGGGTCTGCCCCGGCCGCATCTACGGCTACTGCACCATCCACCCCGGCTATCCGAGCGAAATGCCGGGCGAATTGGAGCGCTACCTGAAAGAACCCGGCGTGGTGGGCGTGAAGATCCACCCGAGTTCGCACGAATATCCCATCGACGGACCCAACTACGCCCCGCTGATGGAGCGTCTTAATGGCGAGGGCAGGCTGCTGCTGTCTCACACCTGGGGCAGCGAAGGGACCTGCGGCGCCCAGAAGATGCGCATCATCGCGAACAAATACCCCAACATCCGGCTGCTTCTCGGGCACTCGTGTTACGGGGCATGGACCGAGGCCATTGCCCTGGCCAGAGATTTCCCGAACGTCTATCTCGAACTGACCGCCGCGGCGCACGTATACGGGCTCATCGAGTGGATGTGCCGCGAGGCGGGCTCGCAAAAGGTCGTCTACGGAACCGACTACCCCTGGTTTGACCCGGCCGTGTACATCGGCTTCGTCACGTTCGCACACATCGAGGAGCGGGAAATGCGCAACATCCTCTACAACAACGCCCGCCGCCTGCTCGACGAACAACTGGCCAAAGGGCGCCACGAATAGCCCCGATGTCATTCTGGCCGCCCTGAGAGTGGTTTGTACAATGGAAAACTGAAGATTGCCGGAATGGGCTGTCCGGCCTCGGCATCTGGCCCCGGCATCTGCCGCCCTTTCCCCATTGACGCATGCATAGCATACCCCGGGCGGGCAAAAAAAACCGCCCCCGGGAACCCCTTGGGATCCCGGGGGCGAAACAAAGTGCCGGCAACGACCGACTCTCCCACGCAGTTACCCGCGCAGTACCATAGGCGCTGGTGGGCTTAACTTCTGTGTTCGGAATGGGAACAGGTGTGGCCCCACCGCCATTGTCACCGGCAAAAGCCTGACAGGAATGTAAGGGTCGACGCACCGGGGGCATCGTCATACGACCGGCTTGTCTTTGCGAACCCAATAAGAGTTCGGCAGATTAAAGGCCAAGCCTCACGGGCGATTAGTACTGGTCAGCTCAACATGTCGCCATGCTTACACTCCCAGCCTATCAACCTGGTAGTCTTCCAGGGCCCTTCAGAGACCTTGCGGTCTTGGGAGATCTTATCTTGGGATGGGCTTCGTGCTTAGATGCTTTCAGCGCTTATCCCGACCGGACATAGCTACCCGGCGGT
>DAOLNV010000081.1 GCA_035416745.1 Candidatus Hydrogenedentota bacterium
CCTCTTGACCCCCAGTCAAGCGCGCTAACCGGGCTGCGCCACGCCCCGACCGAATTCGGGCTATTCTTCTTCCAGGAGGTCGAGCATTGTGCGTATTTGTTCTTCCATCTTGTCGAGAATGTCGATGGCTTCCTGGCGGGTTCGGGGACGTCCCTCGCCGCGGAGTTCCTCAGCCAGCCGTATGCGCGCGCCTTTGGTGGTCATTTTTTCGTGCCACAACAGTTGTTTGATGCGCTGTACGACAGCGATATCCCCGGGTTTGTAGAACCGCCGGTTCGCTCGATCGCGTCCTGGTTTCAACTGTGGAAACCGGCCTTCCCACTGTCTGAGCACGTGGGCCGGAACGCCGGTCATGTCACTAACTTTGGCTATCCCGTAGCGCCGGTCTTCAAACTTGGAGATCATACCCAATCCCGGTTTTGTATTGCAACTTCAGCATGACGACACTGATTGTGAAAGCGATCAAGACGCCTTCGGTCTTGCCTTGCAAGAAGCGGGGGCAATTTTCTATTTGGCTCATGTTTTGATTGTCCATTATGACGCAGTGCCCGGCGCAAGGCAATCTGATCCCGGGGACAGGCCTTGTATAACCATGAGCATCTTGAGGACAGGGCCCCGCAAGGGATCCTCCTCAAGAGGTGGCTGCGCGTACAGCCCGCCGATCAGGCAAGAACCTGAATCCCCGCCACCGAAGGGAGCGACCGTCGTGGAGCATTACGGCGGAGAGGCCGGTCTCTGGCCCATTCATGAGCAAAGGACGCATGCGCGCTTACCGTCTGCGGCGGCTACGCGGGGCACTATCCGCGTGCTAGTGCCAATCGACGGAGAAAGGCGAAGAGCTGGGCCAATCGGTCTTGCCCTTGATGGCGAGGGTACACGCAGAAGCCGAAGCCTACTGCTCCATGGTCTTCCATTCCTCGCTCTGGGTCCAAACCGTGAGATTGGTCAGGTCGCGTTTGGTTTTGAAGATGAGGCTGCCCAGACAGTACCCCACCACAAACATGAGGAGGTTGCCGACCAACCCGCCATAGTAGGTCTCGAAAGGCACAACGGCCTTGATCACCTTCAGCTCGACCAGGGCCAGCCACAGACTGAAACTCAGAGTACAAATGATTCCCACGGCCACTGCCCGGCCGTCACCGCGCTTGGTCAGGAACCCGAGGCAGTACAGGCCCAACAACCCGCCGCCAAGGATTGCTCCCAGCTTGGTGCCGGTGTCTTGCAGCGTCTTGTCCGTGGCCTTCAGAAGAAGGATGGCAAATCCCAGCATCAGAACGGAAGCAATCAGCGAGACGAGACGGGCGGCGTTCATGTAATGACGCTCCGATTTTTCCTTGGCGATGTGGCGCTTGTAGATGTCGACGATGCTCACAGCGGAGATAGCGTTGATGCTGGACGACAGCGATGACATAGCCGCAGCCAAGACGCCCGCAATCACCAGGCCCGAAACACCCGCCGGCATCTTCTGCACGACAAAGTAGGGAACAATCGAATCGGCTCTGGCCGTGCCGTCAATCATGGCCGTGGCGGCAGGATCGGGATTCAACTTGAAGTAGACATATAGCGCGGTGCCCAGGAACATGAAGAATGCCCAGGTGGGCACGCTGCACAGGCAGCAAATCCAGATGGCCTGCGTGGCATGTTTCGGGTCTTTGGTGGCTACGTATTTCTGTATCACGTTCTGGTTGCTGCTGTATTCGGTGAGCCAGTTGGTCAATCCCACAAGCAGCATCATTACCACCGCCTTCTGAGTGAGACTGAATCCCAAGGGTGCGCGAACCAGTTCTCCTGTGGCCGTGTTCAAATCCCCCAGCATGAACTTGCCGTCGGCTTTAGCCACGGAAATAATCGTGCTTAATCCGCCATCCACATTCAAAATGACCGCCACGAGAATGGCGAACCCCCCGAACCAGAGAAGGAACGACTGGAAGAAATCGGTCCAGATCACGGCCTCGATGCCGCCCGTGACCGTGTAGAACGAGGTGATAACGCCTCCGAGCAGGATGCTGTAATAGGCGTTAAGACCGGTCATTTCCTGGACCAGCATGGAGACAAGATAGAGGATCATGCCCAGCCGGGTCACTTGGCTGACGACGAACGCTGATGCTGCGTAGGCTCGTGTGCCGGAACCGAAGCGCACCTCCAGATACTCGAATGCGGACGTGATTTGGGCGCGCCGGTAGAAGGGCAGAAAGATCTTCGAGGCCAGGAAGATGCCCAGAGGAAGCATCAAACAGGGAAGGAAGCGGATGTAGGCGGTCTTGTAGGCATCGGCGGGGTAGGCCACAAACGTGATCGAGCTGATCGACGTAGCGAACATGGACAAGCCTATGAGCCAGCCGGGAAAAGAACGTCCACCAAGGAAGTAGTTTTCCGTGGTCTTGTTCTTGCGCGCGAAATACGGCCCTAACGCGGCCATTGAAACGAAATACAGCACCAGAACGACAATATCAATCCATGGCATTCGCATGAGAGTTCCCCAAGAGGTCTTTGCGTCCCTCAAGAAACGGAAGAACGCGGTTAAGAGTCATGCCAACTGTACAACAGACACTATGGTAACCGATACTCGCAGTGAACAGCAAACGGCCGGTGGCGGCTCTGCCGGCTTGCCGGCGAAGGTCTTCCGGCGTTCTTGTATGCCTTTGACGCATTGCCCTGGAGAAGTCTATGGTAAGCCTTCACGGCGGGTGCTAGATCTATTGCCCGGAGTTTGACCATGCTTAAAACATTCCTATGCTTGATGCTCGTGATTTCCATTGCGCTGCCGGCAGTGGCCCTGGTATCCCCTCTTGAATCCGATATCGTCGATGGGTGGCTCAATGGCGCGGGTGTTTCGGGTAGCGTTGAAATAGAAAACGAGCCCGAGGCCGGTCTTGAGGTCGTGTCTGCAAGACAAGACTATCGGGAGCCAACGCCTGACGTGAGCTGCCATACCCGCACCCCGCTGCGGATCGGCGGCGAGACGTTTGAGAAAGGCATCGGAGCACACGCCAACGGCGAGATTATCCTCTCTCTGGCCGGTGGGTTCTCGCGCTTTGTGGCGCAGGTGGGGATTGATAATAACGAAGATACGAAAGGTGAACGCGGTTCGGCCCGGTTCTTGGTGCGCGTTGATGACGAAGTTCGGTTCGAGTCACCCGTTTGTCGCGGGGGCGATGCTCCGGTCCTCGTCGAGGTGCCGCTCAATGGCGCGAAGCGGCTGGAACTCATTGTTAGAGACGCGGGAGATGGGTACACTTACGATCAGGCCGATTGGGCAATAGGCGCCTTGGAGCGGAAGGACGGCGAACGAGTATACATTTCAGATGCGCTGGTGAGGTCTCGCGAAACGCCTTTTCGAGACGTGGTTACGTCTTTTTCCTATGACGGACAAGAATGCTGGACGCTTTTTGAGACATGGGAGCGTAAGGATGAGCCCGTTCAGGAGAATGACGGGAAACGGCTGTACGAGACAAGCTGGACCGAACCGGGGAGCGGATTTACGGCCACGTTGGCTGTTACGCGATTCGTGGAGCCGGAGGCTATCGAGCTTCAATGGCGCTTCGCGAACAGGGGAACGGCCCCAAGCGGTCTGCTCACGGATGTGAAGAGCCTGGAAATACGCGCTTCCGGCAAGGAGAACGCCGCGACGCTCGTTTCCAGCAGCGGGGGAACAACGGGGAATCTGCAGTCCGCGCCGGGCTTCGAGATCGTGCGCACGGGCCTTGGAGAGCGTACGCTGACTGTCGCGGATGGGCGCTCGAGCAACGGCGATCTCCCCTTCTTCATGCTAAGCAGCCTGCAGGATAGCTGGGGCGTGGCGTGCGCACTCGGGTGGTCCGGGTCGTGGTGCGCCCGCGCAGGCTACGACAAAGCTGCCAGCATGGTCCGGCTGGACGCAGGGATGACGCCCCTCCGTTTCAGGCTGCCTGCAGGAGAAAGCCTCTCGCTTCCGGCGGCGCTCCTCATCCCCTTCCGCGGAGACGAGTCTGAAGGTTCCAACCGGATGCGTCGTGCCTTGCGCGAGCATTACCAGGGACGGCTCGGTGGCCGGCTCGTCGACCCCCCGGTGTCCTTCAGTTCATGGTTCGTTTTTGACAACAACGTGCATGCCGCGATGCTCAAAGAGCTGGCGAACGAGGCGGCCGGATTGGGTATCGAATACTTCTGCCTTGACGCCGGATGGTTCGAAGGCGATTTCCCCTATGGCGTGGGCAATTGGACTGTGAATCAGGAGAAGTTTCCCGAGGGTTTGCGGCCGGTTTCGGATCATGTCCACGCATTGGGCATGAAGTTCGGCCTCTGGTTCGAACCGGAGCGGGTCGCCGCCGGCACACGGTGGGCACGCGAATGCCCGCAACTCCTCTGCGGAAATGTGTCGCCTGAAGCAGCCTCCAACGCGTCGCGGGACAGACCCTATCTCCTGGATCTGGCCAAACCCGAGGCCCGGCGACTCGTACTCGAGATGATGGACCCAATCATCCGCGAGGCTGGCGTCGATTGGATCCGCTATGATTTCAACATCTCCCCGGGGCCGGTATGGGAAGCCATCGAAGGCCCGGAGGAGCAAGGGCTGCGCCAGGCCCTATATATAAATGGCCTGTATGCATTGTTGGACGAATTGATGAGCAGGCATCCAAATCTTCTCATCGAACAATGCGCCAGCGGCGGCCGCCGAATTGACCTGGAAACCGTCCGGCGCGGTCACACGTTCTGGAAAAGCGACGACACCCTTGACCAGCCACTGATGCGTTTTCATCAGACTGGCGGCAACTATTTCCTGCTCGGAGGACACCTCAACACCAATTATTGCGAACTTCGGTCCGGCGACGAGATGTTGGCGCTTTTCGGGGGTCTACTGGGGTTCGGACTGGACTTTCGTGTTCTTGACGACGCCCAGAAAGCGACCATCCGGCGGACGGTGGCTGCATACAAAGAAGTGCGGGGATTCCTGAACCGCGATTACTACCCCCTTTTCCCCCAGACCCGGGCGGGCAACGACTGGATCGGCTGGGAATTCGTTGACCCGCAGTCCCAGGGAGGGTACTTCGCGGTGTTTCGTCCAGAGCATTCGCCGTACGGGCTTGCGGATGTCCGCCTGAAGGGTTTGCGGGTTGAGACCCGCTTTCGCATGTGGGATGTTATGAGCGGACAAGAACGGGAGGCCGGTGGGGCCGAACTATCGCAAGGGATCGGAATAGCCTTGGCACCCGGGAAGGCGCAGGTCTGGCAGTTCTCGGCGAAATGACGGCCGGCGGCTTGAATCTTTGAAGCCACGCGCTTATAAACTCGGAGACAGACAAACGGTGCACAACCGGGGAGGCAGTATCATGGAAAATCTGAGACTGGGATTTATTGGGGCGGGGTTTATCGCGCGTTTTCAGGCGGAAGCCCTTCGAAACGTTCGCGGGGCCCAGCTTGCCGGCGTACATGCGATCAAAGGCGCCGAGGAACTTTCCGCCTTGGCAAAACGGACCGGCATCGGCGAGTGCAAGGTCTACCCCAGTGTTGCGGAACTGTGTAAGAACGTGGACGCAGTAGCGCTGTTCGCGCCCAACTACGTGCGCGTCGAGCTGATGGAACAAGTCGCCGAAGCGGTCAAAGCGGGCGCGCAACTCAAGGGGATTATCTGTGAGAAACCCCTGGGACGCACGGTGTCGGAAGCGAAGCGGCTGGTCGATCTCGTCAGGGAGACCGGTCTTCCCAACGCCTATTTCGAGAATCAGTTACACATGAAGTGCATCCAGAAGGCTTTGAAACAACTGGAGCCGCAGCGTCAGTCCATGGGTGAATTGACCCTGGCCCGGTGCGCGGAGGAACACAGCGGCCCCCACGAGGGCTGGTTTTGGGATCCCACACGCCAGGGCGGCGGCGTGCTTTCCGACATGGGCTGCCACAGCATCGCAGTTGCCTGGTATATCCTCACCCCGGTCGGCAAACCTCTTACGTTCATGGAACCGATTTCGGTGACGGCCGATGTGGCGCTCCTCAAGTGGGGCCAGGAGAAGTACCGCAAGCAGCTGCTCGCCCGCATGGGAGTCGATTATGCCAAGGTTCCCGCCGAGGACTTCGCGACGGGCACCATTACCTTCCGCAATCCCGAAACCGGCCAACTGGTCAGAGGGCAGTTCACCAACTCGTGGATGTACGACAAACAGGGGCTTCGTTTACTCATGGACGCCCTCGGACCCGGCTATACCTTTGAGGTGAATTCGTTGCGGTCTCCTCTCGAGGTGTTCATCGGCGACGAGGCGGCGGATGCGGTTGCCGACGCCGAGAGCGCGCTTGAAAAGGCGACCGCATCGCGCGGATTGCTTACCGTCCAGCCGAATGAGGCCGATCTCTACGGTTACGTGGCCGAGTTGGAGGACGCTGTCACGGCCTTTACGCAAGGCCGGCAGCCGCTGGCGACCTGGGAATACGGCCTCGAGATAACGAAACTGTGCCAGGCGGCGTACTTGGCTGCCGAACGCAGGGAGACTCTGGATCTCACCGATGGAAACATGCAGGCAAAACTTGAGGGCTACACCTCGCTCATCGCCCAGGGAAAGGGCGGGGAGATACTCCTGTAGGCATTAACCGGCTCCCGCCCGTGAAAGCACGGTAGAAATTGGGGCCCTTCGGTCGTAAGAGTGGCGCGGTCAGTGAAACCGCGCCACTGCTTTGCGTCTTGCAGGCTATTGCAACGGCTCCCCCTCCCACTCTAAAAACACGGCAGATTTGCTTCCTCGGGTACATTCTGGGATAATGTCTCTATGTATAGATAGTTATTTGTGTGAGAAATTCGCGGTGCTCAACAACTACCTGACTCGAAAAGAACAACTGATCCTGCTGTTTGTTGCTGCGTCCGCAGTCATCGGCGGCATCGTACTATACGTGTACCAAGACGAGCCGGACCCCGAAACGTCCAATACCTCTCCGGCAACCGACACGCCCTTGCCGCGCGGTCCCACACCGGAGCGGGCGTCTCAGCCCGAACCTGAAATAGTGCTGCCTGCCTTGGCTCATTCCGTTCCTGCAGTCACGCAAGAACGTGTCCCGATCCGGGTTGCGGTCCGCGGGGCGGTGTATGCCCCTGATCTGTATTCGTTTGAGCCGGATGAAGATCCCCGGGTGCAGGACTTGCTGGATGCTGCAGGCGGGCTCGAGGACTACGCGGATGCATCGGACATCAACCTGGCGGCCCGCCTGATTGACGGCACCACGCTCACCGTCCCTGGACAGCCCAGCCAGGGCGAGGCAACCGGAATAATCCGCGCTAGCCGCGAGGCCGCTCCTCCCCCACTCAATCCGCCACAGTACACGGTTTCCGGGTGGCGCCCCGAAGCAGCACCGTCCAGGCCTTTCTTGAGTGACGCCGCCCCAGGAGCAGCCTCGGCTCCCGTCACCTTCTCCGACGGCCTGCTCGATTTGAACACGGCTACCCAGGCGGAACTCGAGAAGCTGCCGGGCATCGGGCCCGTGTTCGCCTCCCGCATTATTGAATACCGCACGCGCACCCCGTTCCGAACCGTCGAAGAACTCATGAACATCAAGGGCATCGCCGAAAAACGCCTCGCCGATGTCCGCCACCTCGTCACGGTGAGGTGAGGGTCCCTGACTGAATTGCGCAAAAGGGACTGGCCGGACTTCTCCTCTTTCCCTATTGAATGGTCCTAACGCAACGTGAGAGCGATAGCGCCTGCAAATCCGCCAAGAACGACAAGCAGAAGAAGAAAGAAAACAACGGTCATTTCAAACGCTTTGAGAAGAGACGTCCGAAAAACGGCCAGTGTTGCCAGAAGCGTGATGATAAAAGCACTTATGGAGCAGTCTATCAGGACAATTATCGGGGGAGAGTTTACCGACAGCAGAAGCGCGATTATACTAGAGGGAACTAAACTGAGCACTACAATCACTAGCGCCCCGCCATAAGACCGGCTCTCAATGTCTAATATGCCGGCCGCCCAGCGCAGGAATAGGGCTACAATGAACAGCCCAGCGATTGCGGCGATGCCCCCGGCGAAAAGCAATCCCCTCAGGTCTCCCGGATGCATTGCCCCTTCCTGTTGCTGCCTGGGATGCCGAAGGAGCACTGGCTCTCGGGGAATTCCCTTAAAACATGCTCCCCGGACACGCTTGAACAATCCTAGACGCTTCTCGGAAGAACATCAAGCGTCATTCGGCCGAAGCGCCGGGTGACTGCAGGAAACACCTTACAGGCCCAGGTATTGTGGGCATCGCACGGATGCCTCGACTGCCTTGCGCGTGTGTCTGGAGCGCCAAAGGCGCGAAACATACCAGCCTGGGTCGAAGGCCCAGGAAAACCGCGTTCACGGAAAAGGAAGGGCTGAAAGCCCGTAACATCTATACGCAGAGGGCTGCCATGTGCCGGGCTTACACCCCGGTAGATGAGGAGAATCCCTTCCACCCAGCCCTGCGGACTGGGCTGGCATGCCGACGCGCCGTTGGCGCTCTGGAAGGGATAATGTCGCTCTCTTGCCTCACCGGATGGGTGATTTGATGTCCAGGGATACACGCCACAGCCCGAACACCTGGGCGATTGGAGATTTGCCCGGCGCTTGCGTCTCCCCTCCTATTCAGATAGGCTTGATGGGGCTGGGGGTGATGTCCGCGAACGGTGGCGCGTTTCCCAAGCATCCACGGGGTTCTTCAGCGTGTGGTTTGCTGTCTTTCAACGGAGTGGAGGCCGGTCCATGGCGATGTTTCGGTTAGCAGCAGCAGTATTTCTTGCCCTTGTGGGCACGACGGTGGCCGCATACGGGGCGAGCGACTACCCGATTCGGCCCGTACCGTTCGCGCAAGTGCGTGTGGCCGATCCGTTCTGGTCGCCGCGGCAGGCAACGAGCCTCGCCGTCACCATCCCTTACTGCTTCAAGAAATGCGAAGAGACGCATCGTATCGACAACTTTGCCGTGGCCGCGGGTATGAAGCAAGGGAAGTTCGAGGGCATTTTCTTCAACGATTCCGACGTGGTCAAGGTAGTCGAGGGCGCGGCGTATGCGCTGTCTTTGCGCGATGACCCGCAGCTGGATGCTTATCTTGACGATCTAATCGCGAAGATTGCCGGAGCCCAGGAACCCGATGGATACCTGTACACGTGCCGGACCATCGACCCGGAGAATCCGCCCAACGGCGCAGGCAAGACGCGCTGGTCAAACCTCCAGTCGAGCCATGAGCTATACAACATCGGCCACATGTACGAGGCGGCAGTGGCCCACCATCAGGCCACGGGCAAGAATACTCTTTTAGACGTCGCCCGGAAATCCGCGGATCTTGTTGACCGCGTCTTCGGTCCTGATGGCATTCGAAATGTCCCCGGCCATCAGGAGATCGAGATCGGACTGTGCCGTCTCTACCGGGAGACCGGCGAGGAACGCTACGTGCAACTTGCCCGGATCTTTATCGATGAGCGCGGGCATGAAAACGGCCGGAAGAAGTTCGGCGAGAACCTGCAAGACCACCTCCCCCTGATTGAGCAGGCCGAGGCAGTTGGCCACGCCGTGCGGGCGGGCTATTTTTACACCGGCGCAGCCGATGTCGCCGCGCTGACGGGCGAACAGGCCTACATCCCCGCACTCGACCGCATCTGGAACGACGTGGTTTCGGGCAAGATCTACATCACGGGCGGCACCGCTGCCCAGCGCCAGGGAGAAGCATTCGGACCAGCATATTTCCTGCCCAACAAAGAGGCATACAACGAGACCTGCGCGGCGATTGCCAACATTCTGTGGAACCACCGCATGTTCCTGCTGCATGGCGAAGCAAAGTACATTGACGTGCTCGAGCGCACCCTTTACAACGGCTTCCTTGCGGGGATTTCGCTCGAGGGGGACACGTTCTTCTACCCGAATCCGTTGGAGAGCGACGGCGTCTACGGCTTTAACCACGGGGCTGCGACCCGGGAGCCCTGGTTTGGCTGTGCCTGTTGTCCGGTCAACATTGCCCGTTTCGTTCCGTCGTTGGCCAACTACGTCTATGGACAACGAAATGGCGAAGTCTTTTTGAATCTGTTTGTTGGCGGCGAAGCATCTCTGGACGTTGCCGGTACGCCGGTTACGATCACCCAGAACGGGCGTTATCCCTGGGATGGCGAGATCGAAATCGCAGTGGAGCCCACGGAACCGGTCGAGTTTACGTTTAACGTGCGCATTCCCGGCTGGGCGCAGGGACAGCCGCTTCCAAGCGATCTGTACCGTTACCAGAATCCCGATAGGGGCGGATTCAAGTTGTTGGTGAATGGCGAGTCCCAAACACCGGAGCTCGCGAAGGGCTATGCGCCCCTGAAACGCTCGTGGCGCAAGGGCGATGTGGTCCACTTGACGTTGCCCATGCCCGTTCGGCGGGTACTCGCGCACGACAAGGTCGAGGCCGATCGTGGACGCGCGGCCGTCGAACGCGGGCCGATTGTGTACTGTGCGGAAGGCGTTGATAACGACGGGCGTGTCAGGAATATTGTCTTGCCGGACGACGCTGCATTGAAAACTGAACACGTCGCGCGGCTGCTCGACGGCGTGACGGTCATCAAAGGCCATGGCTACAAGCGCCAGCGCAACGAGGACGGCGGAGAGAGTTTGGAGGAGTCCGAGGTCACGCTGATCCCGTACTATGGGTGGTCTCACCGGGGCGTCGGCGAAATGCAGGTGTGGCTGGCGCGGACGGCGGATGCAGCCGAGATTCCCCCGGTTCCCACGATTGCCTCGACCAGCGTGCCCACGGCTTCCCACCTCAACGCGGCGGACAGCCTCGCGGCATTGAACGACCAGCAGGAACCGAAGAACTCCAACGATCAGACCATTCCCCGGTTCACATGGTGGGACCACCGGGGCGCGCTAGAATGGGTTCAATACGAGCTGAAGGAGCCCCGGACCGTGTCGTCCATTGAGGTGTACTGGTTCGATGACACCGGCGTGGGCCAATGCCGCGTTCCGGAGTGCTGGCGGCTGGTGTACCGTGATGGAGATGCATGGAAGCGCGTCGAGGACCCCTCGGAATACGGTCTCGCGAGAGATACGTACAACAAGACCGCGTTTCGCCCCGTGGAAACCGACGCGCTGCGGCTCACCGTGAAACTGCAGCCGGACTTTTCGGGCGGGATCCTCGAGTGGCGCGTGAACAGGTAGTCAGGTTTTCCTGGAACTACCCTATGGAGGGATCTGTCATGGAGTTCGTGTGGCCGCCTGCCGTGTGTTTCGTGATAGCCGCTGCGTGCCTGGTATCGGCGGCGCCTGCAGCGAGTGCAGGCGAGCAATCCGGCCCGCCCGGGTACTACACGCTCCCCATCATTGACCTGTCCCACGACCTTGAACGCCAGGTTGTGGTGGACCGCGAACCCGGCCAGTATCTCGGCCATCCCACGACGGTCCTGCTCGAAGACAATCGAACCATGATCTGCGTGTATCCGAAAGGCCATGGCCGGGGCGCTATTGTGATGAAACGTAGCGAGGACGCAGGAAAGACCTGGAGCGGCCGTCTTCCGGTTCCGGAGAACTGGGCGACATCTCAGGAAGTACCCACTATCTACAGTGTTGTGGACAAGGAGGGCGTGAAACGGCTGATCATGTTCTCGGGGTTGTACCCCATCCGCATGGCGGTATCCGAGGACGACGGCGTTACGTGGTCACCCCTCGAGCCCATCGGCGATTTTGGCGGGATTGTGGCCATGGCTTCGCTGGTCCGCTTGAAGAACGGCGATTACCTGGCGTTTTTCCACGATGACGGGCGCTTTTTCAAGGGCGAGAACAAGGAAGGCCCTTTCATCGTCTACTCGACCCGTTCGACGGACGGCGGGTTGACATGGGGCGCGCCCGGGATCGTCGCGCGGCATCCGGAAGCCCATCTATGCGAACCCGGCGCGGTACGCTCGCCGGATGGCAGCCAGATCGCCCTGTTGCTGCGCGAGAACAGCCGCAAATTCAACTCGTTCGTGACGTTCAGCAATGATGAGGGCGAGACGTGGTCCGGGCCGGTCCAGTTGCCCGCCAGCCTGACGGGGGACCGCCATACCGCCAAGTACGCTCCTGACGGGCGCCTGGTCATCGTCTTCCGGGATACGACCCTGATCAGCCCTACCCAAGGGGATTTCGTGGGCTGGGTCGGCGCCTACGACGACATTGCGCAGGGGCGCGAGGGACAATACCGGCTGCGCCTGCTCGACAACACCAAGGGCGCGGATACATCTTACCCAGGCTTGGAACTCTTGCCGGACGGCACGTTTGTCACGACGACCTACGGCCACTGGGTTCAAGGAGAAGAACCCTATATCATAAGCGTCCGCTTTGCGCTTGATGAGATTGACGCCAAGGCGGCCCGGCTGCCGCGCCAGAGCCGCTTGTTTGTGGGCGGCGAGGACGGCTATGACACCTACCGCATCCCCTCACTCGTCGTGACGCCGAGCGGGTCCCTGCTCGCGTTCTGCGAAGGACGCAAGACCAGCGGCAGCGATACGGGCGATATCGACTTGCTCCTCAAACGCAGCGAAGACAACGGGACAACCTGGGGCCAGCAGCAGCTCGTATGGGACGACGGGCCCAATACCTGCGGCAATCCCTGCCCCGTGGTAGACGAAACGACCGGGACGGTCTGGCTCTTGTTGACCCACAACCTCGGGCAGGACCGGGAAAGCGCGATTGTCAACGGCGAGAGCGAAGGCACCCGCACGGTGTGGGTAACGAACAGCGCGGACGACGGCCTCACTTGGGCGCCGCCGAAGGAAATCACGGCAACAACGAAGAAACCCGAGTGGACGTGGTACGCGACCGGCCCCGGTGTTGGCATCCAGTTGCGTCTCGGCGGCCACAAAGGCCGCCTTCTGATCCCATGCGACCATATCGTGGCTGAAACCAAGACTTACCACTCTCATGTGATCTATTCCGATGACCACGGCCAGACGTGGCAGCTTGGCGGCGAAACAGGGGATACCGTTAACGAGTGCCAGGTCATCGAGCGAAAGGACGGGAGTCTCTTGTTGAACAGCCGCCGCTGGCATACCAATTCCATGCCGGGACGCGCCATCGCCACCAGTTCAGATGCGGGCATGACATGGACGGAACTCTCGAGCGACCCGGTTCTCATCGAGCCGCGCTGCCAGGCAAGCCTGCTCCGATACGCGCCGAGCGACGCCGAGGGGCCTCCGTTCGTGCTCTTCTCGAACCCCGCCGACAGTGCCGAGCGGTATAAGATGTTGGTGCGGCTCAGCACGGACGACGGCCGCACGTGGCCCGCGTGGAAGTGTCTCTTTGCGGGTCCGGCGGCGTACTCGTGCCTTGCAGTGCTCAAAGACGGTACGATAGCGTGTTTGTACGAGCGCGGCGCAGAGCACCGTTCGGATGAGATCGCGTTCGCGACCTTCTCCCTGGAGTGGCTGGGAGAAGGGACCCTTGACGAGTAGATCAGAAAGCCCTTTTGCATGAAACGCTGGTTCTGGCTGCTGGCGGCCACAACGCCTGTCGCCTTCATCGCATCGGTAACCTGGTACGGCGCGTTCACGTTTGCCAACGCGTACATGATTCGCGGGTTGGGTGCATCGAATGCCCAGTGGACCCGCGCCACCCTCGCCATGTCGGGGGGCATGATGTTCTGGTACGTGCTCACCATGGAGTTGTCGGCCGTTTTCGGCAGACGCCGGACAGCCACCCTGGGCGCGGCGATAGCATCCTTTGCATACGTCTCTCTGCCGTTGGCGCACGATGTGGGGGTGGTGTCGGTGCTTCTGGCGCTGATGGGGTTTGGCACCGCCGGGTATCTGGTCGCGTGGCTGCCTTACGTGACCCACGTGGGGGGCGAGCGTCCTGCGCGCGCGCTGACCGGAGCGTCGATCGTCTACAACCTGGTTTCCGCGATTATGATCTTCGCGCTTGGACCCGCGCTGCAGGAAGCGCGGTTCCGCTTGACCTTCTTCTCAACCGGCGGGCTCTGTCTTGCCTGCGTCGTCGCATTTCATTTTGCCGCGCGCCATTTGGAGAAACGTGTTGCCGCGAGCGGATGTGGCGAAGACAAAGAGGAGCATGCGGAGGCGCCCCTGAGCCTGCTGAAGCTACAATGGCACAACGTGCGCGAGTTGATGTACAGCGCGTTCCCGATGGTGTTGCTTCTGGGCATTTGTTCCGCGCCGTTCGCGTTCCATACATCAAACCAGCTGTTCCCGAATCTGGCGCGCGATGTCTACCACTTTCGGGAAGACTCGATCGCCCGTCTGGTGGCGCTCGCGCGCCTGCCAGCCATGCTGATGATGTTTCTCGTCTCCCCCGTCATTGACCGGCTCAACCTCGTGCGCTTCTACGGCATCTCTCTGTTCGCCGATGGACTGCTCATCGCCGCCATCGCCCTCTCGCATAGCGCATGGGTCGCAAGCGGGGCCTATTTGCTGTTTTACACGTCCCACGGGTTGGTGTGGGCGTTCGCGCTGCCGGCGATCAACGTCTGCGTCCGGCCCCGGCTTCGGGATTCGGCTTTCACTCTCACCGCCGTGTTCGAAATCGTGGGCGTGTTTTTCGCGGGGTTGCTTCACAATCGTCTCATTGAGATGGGCGGAAGCCTAGCGCTTGTATTCATCGTGTGCGGGACCATCGTGTGCCTCTCTGGCGTATTGCTGCTTGGATATTCCTACTCGGCCCACGCTCGCGGGAATGGTTCTCGAAATGGACCTTGAAAGAAGGCTGGACCTCGCAGGCGGCCGTGCCCTACGATAGAGCCCGAACTCGCGGAACCATTACTGGAGGAGGAGCCCTACGAATGAACGAAACCCTCAAAACCCGCCTGATGTCACTTGTGCTCGCGTCAGTCGCCATGGGAGCCTGTCTGCTGGCGGCGGCGGAACCGGTTCTTCTGTGGGAAATCGGCAGCCGCGACAACGATACACAGGACCTCGCCCTCGGTCGCGACCGGTACGCCGAGTTCAGCGAAGACCCTTTCTTCGTGGTTGGGCAATCCGATGCGGCCGCTGTCTGGCCGTACTGCCATCCGGGCCCGCAAGACGCCTGGGCTGGCAACCGTCAACACGCGTTCACGATCGTGTTCGGGCTGGCCACGGTTCCCACGGAGCCTTCCAAGCTGATTCTGGATTTCGCCGATGCCCACCCCGGAGCGCCGCCGGTGATGAGAGTGGATGTGAACGGGCACCAGACGGACCTTCGCCTGCGCGGCGGGGCCGGTGACGCGGCCATCTTCGGTGATGTGTCGCAAGCCCGTGAGACGGTGCACGAGCTCCCTGTGCCGCCCGACCACTTGCGAGCTGGAGCAAACCGGATCGCGATCACCAGTGTTGGCGGAAGCTGGGCGCTCTACGACTGGATAGGGTTCGAGGCCCCCGCAGGGACGCAGGTAACGCCCATCGAAGGCGCCACGGCGCTGGTTGTTGCCCAGACGGGCGGCGTCTTGACAAGAGACGGGGCAGGCGCCCTGTTTCAGCCCATAAAGGTCAACGTGATACATCTGGGCGAACCCCGCGATGTGCAGCTCGCCATCGAGGGGCTGGAACAACGGCAGGTGTCCCTTGAAGCGGGCACGCACTGGGTGGATTTGCTCGCGCCCGCCGTTGGGCAGCCGCGTTCCCTGAAGATCGCCCTGCTCCACAACGGGGAGGTACTGGACCAGATGGAGACGCTGCTCGAGCCCGTGCGCAAGTGGGAAGTGCACATTCTGCACCACACGCATCTCGATATCGGCTACACGCACGTTCAAACCGAAGTGATGACGCGGCAGTGGGAACATCTCGAGAAAGCCATCGAACTCGCGCGGGCTACCCGAGACTATCCGGAAGGCGCCAGGTTCAAGTGGCTGCCTGAGGGACTGTGGGCCGTTGACGGGTACCTCGGGCAAGCCTCCGGCGAGCAGAGAAATGCCTTGATCGAGGCCGTGAAGAACGGCTCGATAGGCCTCGATGCCCTCTACGGCCACGAACTGACGGCGCTGTGCCGTCCCGAAGAGCTTCTGGAACTCACCTACTGCGCGAGGAATCTCTCTCAGAAGTATGGGCTGACCATCGACACGGCGATGATCACCGATGTTCCGGGATATACATGGGGCATCGTGCCCGTATTGGCCCAAAGCGGCGTGCGCTACTTTGGAATAGGGCCGAACCGGGGACATCGCATCGGGTTTACACTCTCTGAGTGGGGAGACAAGCCGTCTTACTGGGTCTCTCCGTCCGGGCGCGAACGCATCTTGTTCTGGGTTGCGGGCGAGGGGTATTCGCTCTTCCATGATGCCCCGATGCGCGACGGCAGCCGCATCCTGGCCTCTCTCGAGCGCCTGGAAGCAAAGAACTATCCCTACGACATCACCTATATCCGGTACAACATTGGCGGGGACAACGGTCCGCCCGACGAAGGCTTGTGCGACTTCGTCCGCGACTGGAACGAGACCTATGCCTATCCGAAGCTCATCATCAGCACTCCGCGCGAGTGTTTCGAGGCCTTCGAGCAGCGTTATGGCAGCCAGTTGCCCGAAATCCGCGGCGATTTCACTCCATATTGGGAGGACGGCGCGGCCTCGTCGGCGCGGGAAACCGCTATCAACCGCGCGTCGGCTGAGCGGCTGGTACAAGCCAACGCGCTCTGGGCAATGCTGCGCGACCCGGCCGACTATCCGGCCGAACGGTTTCACGACGCCTGGCGCGATGTCGTGCTTTACGATGAGCACACGTGGGGCGCCCACAACAGCATTACCGAGCCGGAATCCGATTTCGTCAAGCAACAGTGGGCCATCAAACAGGCCTTTGCACTCGAGGGGGAGCGCAAGTCGGGCGCACTCCTTGATGAAGCGTGCGACGTTGTCCGGGCCGCGGGGGCAACTGTCGAGGCTGTCCGTGTGTTCAACACATGCTCGTGGGAACGTACGGGCATGGTCACGGTTCCCGCGAAAGGTCTTCCTGAAGGCGACCTGCTGGCGCACAGGGGCAATCGGGAGATCACCCCTTCGCAACGGCTCAGTAACGGGGATTTCGTATTCATCGCCCGCAAAGTGCCACCCTTTGGAAGTGTCGACTACCGCATCGAGAAGGCCAGCGGCTATTCGATCAAACACAACATGCGCATCGAAGGCGCCACGCTTGAAAACCGCGAACTGGCGCTTACGGTCGATTCCGAGAGCGGAACCATTGCCAGCCTTCGCAAAACCCTTGGGCGTTTTCAGGATGAGTACGTTGATGACGCCGCCGAAGCGGGCCTTGGGGCATATATCTATGTAGAGGGACGCGACCCTGCTAACCGGAAGCCCGCCGGCCCCGCCACCCTCACGGTGAAAGAGAACGGGCCGGTGATGGTCTCGTTGCTGATGGAGTCTTCCGCGCCCGGATGCCGCAGCCTCAAACGGGAGGTGCGGCTCATTCAGGATGTACCCTACGCCGAACTCATCGTAACCATGGACCGGGAGAACGTCTACAACCAGGAGGCGGTTCACCTCGCCTTCCCGTTCAGCGTTGCCGGCTCCACGATCCGGATAGACACGCCATGGGCTCCGGTCGAGGTCGAGAAGGACCAGTTGAAGGGCGCCTGCAAGAACTACCTGACCGTGCAGCGCTGGGTCGATGTCTCGAACGACGACTTCGGAGTCACGCTGGCGCCAATCGACGCCCCCCTCATCGAGATCGGGAAGATCACCAACGATCCCCGTGTGGTCGGCTGGCGTGAGGTGATCGAGCCATCGTCGCTCGTGTACTCGTACGCCATGAACAACTATTGGGAGACCAACTACAAGGCTTCGCAGGAAGGCGTCACAACCTTTCGGTACGCGGTCCTGCCGCACGACGGTTCCTTCAAGGAAGACCGGGCCATGCGGTTCGGCGTGGAAGCGAGTCAGCCTCTTGTCGCGGTCCCGGTGAAGCCCGGGGGCCCGGCGCCGGAACCGTTTCTTCGTGTAAAGCCGGAGCACGTGCTCGTGACCAATCTTAAACCCAGCGACGATGGAACGGGCTGGATTGCTCGCTTGTATGCCGCGTCCACAGAGCCTCAAACAGCGCGGCTGGGCGGAAAGGTCACCTCGTTTGGTGAAATGCATGGGAGCAACCTGAACGAAGAGGCGCAGACGGCGCTCCAAGATGTTGTCGGCGTGCCCCCCCAAGGGATGGTGACGGTTCGTGTCAATCGAGATTGAGGGAGAACCAGAATGACTTCGCGCGAACGTGTCCGGGCAGCACTGAACCATACCGAGCCTGACCGTGTGCCGGTTGACCTCTCTGGCCACCGCTCCTCGGGCATCTCGGCCATCGCCTATCCCAAGCTTCGGGCCTTTCTCGGGTTGCCGCCGAGGCCTGTCCGGGTATACGACCCCGTCCAGCAGCTCGCGGTCGTCGACGCCGACGTGTTGGACCGCTTTGGCGTCGATACGATCGAGCTGGGGCGCGGCTTTGCGCTGGATGATGCGGACTGGGCGGACTGGACGCTTCCGGACGGCTCGCCCTGCCAGATGCCCGCATGGGCGCTGCCGGAACGGGAACCCGGCCGCTGGGTCATCCACTCAAAGTCGGGACGGGTTATCGCCCAGATGCCAAATGGCGCCATGTATTTCGAGGCCGCACACTATCCCTTCTACGAAAAAGACGACCTTGACGCCATCCCCGAGGCCATGAGTGAGAACATGTGGTGCGCGGTTGCGTCTCCTCCGGGTCCTTTGGTGGCGGGGCCGGGCGGGACGGAGAAACTGGCGGAAGGAGCACGGAAACTTCGCGCAAGCACCAAACGGGCCATCATCGGATTGTTCGGAGGCAACTTGCTGGAAATGGGGCAGTTTCTGTATCGGAACGACCGGTTCCTGATGATGCTTGCGGGAGAGCCCGGACGGGTGCATGCGTTTCTCGACCGTGTCGTCGAGATACATCTGGCGAATCTCGAGGCGTTTCTGGGGGCTGTAGGCAAGTATATCGACGTTATCCTCTTTGGCGACGATCTCGGCATGCAGTCGGGACCTCAGATGTCGCCCGCCATGTACCGGGAATACTTCAAGCCCCGTCATGAACTCTTGTGGACCCGTGCCAAGGAATTGGCCGATGTCAAGGTGATGCTTCATTGTTGCGGAGGAGTCCGCGAGCTGATGCCTGATTTGATCGAGGCGGGGTTGGACGCCATCAATCCCGTACAAATCTCCTGCAAGGGAATGGATGCCAGCGGTCTCAAACGCGATTTTGGAAAGGACATGGTGTTCTGGGGAGGCGGTTGCGATACGCAACAGGTACTGCCGAACGGCACGCCTGGCGAGGTGGCGCGGCACGTCCGCGAACAGGTCGCCGCGTTGAAATCGGGGGGCGGTTTCGTGTTTCAACAGGTGCATAATATCCTGGCCAATGTGCCCCCCGCGAGCATCGCCGCCATGTTCGACGCTGTCAACGAATCGTAAGAGGGCAGGCGCGCAAGGGCCTATTACCAGGGGGAAGAGCATTGAATTTCGTTGACTACACCATTATCGCGTTGTATTTCGTCGTGGTCGTCGGGATGGGATTCGTGTACCGGAAACGTGCCTCGCAGGATCTCGATGCATACTTTCTGGGCAGCAAGCGGCTCCCCTGGCTTTGGCTGGCCATGTCGGGGTCGGTCTCGAACTTCGACATCACCGGCACCATGTGGATCATCTCGATGCTGTTCTTGTTGGGCATGCGTTCGATGTGGATCCACTGGATGTGGGGCTGGATGATGGGCGCCTTCTTCCTGGCGTTCATGGGCAAGTGGGTGCGGCGCTCGAACGTGATGACCGGCGCCGAATGGATGCTCACCCGTTTCGGCAATGGGGCCGGGGGCCTTGCCGCCCGCCTGTCCGCCGCCTTGATCGCCGTCATCACCATGTGCGGGATGATCGGCTACGATTTCCAGGGCATTGGCAAGTTCGCCTACGAGTTCTTCCCCGTACTGCACCCCCACACGCTGGCCTTCATCATCATGGGCATCACCACCCTCTACGTATTGTTGGGGGGGCTGTTCAGCGTCGTCATTACCGATGTCATCCAAACCGTCTTTGTAACGGTCGCAGCCATTCTGATCGGGGTGATAGCGTACGTCAAACTCTCGCCGGAAGCATTAAGCGCCGCCCTCCCGGCGGACTGGACATCGCTCGCACCCACGTGGCGCATCGAGACCTATACGAGCGGCGGACACGGAGTGTACGACATGTTCGGACTTCTGGTAATCACGTGGGTGGTCAAAGGGATTCTTCTCAATGCCGGCGGGCCCGGCGGCATGTACGAACTCCAGCGGTTCCTGGCGGCTCGCGATACGCGGGACGCGGCGAAAATCGGCGCCGCATGGAGCGGCTTCATGATCGTCCGCTGGGGAATGGCCATGGGGATCACGCTTTTGGCGCTGGTTGGGTTGGGACTCAACGACGTCGAGGACAGCGAGACGGTGATGCCCATGGTTCTTCGCGACTACATCCCTGCTGGGGCGAAGGGTCTGGTGCTTGCCGGATTGCTGGCCGCGTTCATGTCGACCTTCAGTTCAACCGTCAATAGCGGCGCCTCGTACCTGATTCGCGATTTCTGGCAACCGTTTGTGCGGCAGCGGAGCGATGAGCGCCATCTGGTACAGGCAAGCTATGTGGCCACCGTGACCATCGTCATCGCGGGCATTCTTATAGGGTTCCAGGCCAAGAGCATTGCTCAGATCTGGGAATGGCTGATGACGGCGCTGACGGCCTGCGTGGTCGTGCCCAACGTGCTCCGCTGGTATTGGTGGCGCATGAACGGGTGGGGCTATGCGGCGGGCACCATGGTCGGTATGGTCGCGGCTTTCATCCCGCCGATTGTGGCTCCCGGCGCACCCATGTACGCCGTGTTTCCTTTTGTAACCGTCTATTCGCTGGTGGCTTGCATCGCGGCTACCCTGGTAACGCGTCCTGTAGACTCCGAGACCCTTAAGAAGTTCTACGCCACGGTTCGCCCCTTTGGTTTGTGGCGCTGCGTCAGAAAACAATGCGCCCTGTCCCCCCGACAAGAGGCGGACGCGGCCGAGAGCCCGCTACTCGCCCTCATGAACGTAGCCCTGGGAATGATTGCCATCACCAGCTGCTATCTCCTGCCCATGTTCCTGGTCGGTCACTGGCATGTGCGGGCAGGCATCTGCCTCGCGCTCACGGTCGCTGCCGTGGGCGCACTCTACTTCACGTGGTACCGAACCCTTCCACAGCCAGGAGAGTAAGACATCTTGCCGTCTACGGCAGGCAATCCTTATGCCGTCGCGAAAGCTATCATCTTCGCCGTTCGTCTCTCTTGTGACCCCCGCCGTTGCTCTCGATTCGGTTGTTGCTGGCGTAAACAGTTCGAAAAGTATCGGAATTCGCGCCGTTGGCAGTTGACATGTGCACAATCGAGTCCATTTGTTATTCAGACATGACAACTATCGCCTCATGTTGATCAGATGTCAGCGGATGCCCGGTTTCCTTCCCAAGGATGCCGTTTGGCTTGAGACAGCAAGCGGATGACAAAGAGCGCACATTTCATCTTATTCTTAGAAACATAATGTAAAATATTGATTGGCTTATACTTATAGCGCGTGAGCTCTCCTTGAGGGCCTTCACCCCCCTTGGGGCTTGTTGGAAGACGGGCTTCTGCCGATTGACGTAAGTGATTCAAAAAGCGTAGGATACAGCAGTTCAAGGCGAATGTTTCATGCATGACAACTACTTACTCACTCTTGAATATAATAACTCTGTGAATAAGTGGCACGCATCTTGCTGATCTATCCGTTGACAATCAGCTGCGGAAATCGTCTCATCGCGTAAAGAGGAACGGTTACGCCCTCTTCTCAAAGTGAGAGTGATGACCCCGCTTGATTGACACGCTCATTGAGCAGTTGCAGCCCTCCATTCCGCTTCCTCCTGGAAGCGTGGCCCTGGTTCTCCCCACCAGGGCCTTTTTCTTTCTCGGGGCGTCATTCCTCGACGACGTGTTCGTCGTTGGAGTCGAAGGGTGGACAGACGACATTAATGATCTCGAGTTCGCCATCGAGCGCGTGCCGGGTGCCTGGGGCGACCATGATCACGTCATTCGGGCGGACCGGGATGCGCTCATCGTCCGGCATTACCTCGCCCGAGCCCTCGAGAATAATGTAATACTCCATAAGCCATTGGTGATAGTGGACTTTGGCCGTTCCAGAGATGGAGACGCGGTGCACGCTGAGCAAGTCATTGTCAGCGCCGGTTATAATGCGCCACGCCTGTCCGCACGGACAGGGCACAGAAGCGACATC
The DNA here is from genome assembly GCA_035416745.1 of Candidatus Hydrogenedentota bacterium. Lineage (NCBI taxonomy): Bacteria > Pseudomonadati > Candidatus Hydrogenedentota > Candidatus Hydrogenedentota bacterium. The sequence goes on from DAOLNV010000081.1 coordinate 22,152, forward strand.
CGCCGTATTCCTTATAACGTAAAGTCTTGACATGCCTCGACTCCCGCGCTATCCCCACGTGTTCCGTTCCGCTTACACGCGTTCACGAGCGTCAGCGGGAACATGATAGCAGAGGACGGCTCGTCCGTGCATGGGGACAAAGCTGCGGTCGCGCAGTAAATGGGCGGGAAAGAGGCGAGAACACAAGGATCGACAGGTTCATTCCCCTCGGGCCCGGAGCGAATAATCCTGTTCTCGGTGTTGTTTGTGTGCAGATAAGCATGAACACGATAACCCTTTTTAGGGTTTGAGGAGAGACCGATGACAAATACACGGCGTGACTTTATAAAGACTGCTGGAGGGATAACGGTTGCGGGGGCGGCGCTCACTGGCGGCCTGACGGCTTCCCCTGAGGCGGCGGCGCAAACTTCCGAAAAGGGGAAACTCACGGAACACACGCTTCCGCCCCTGCCGTATGCCTATGATGCGCTGGAACCCGTGATTAGCGCGGAGATCATGACCTTGCACCACGACAAACATCATGCGGCGTATGTGAAAGGCCTTAACGCGGCTGAGACGGCGCTGGCCAAGGCACGCGCCGCAGGCGACTATGCGATGGTACAGCATTGGTCCCGTCAAGCGGCATTCAACGGAGGCGGCCACTATCTGCATTCGCTTTTCTGGAAGGTAATGGCGCCCCCGGGAGCGGGAGGAGGAGGAGAACCCGGTGGCGCACTGGCGGACAAGATCGCCGAAGACTTTGGGAGTTTCGCCGATTTCAAGGCCCACTTTTCCGCGGCAGCCAGGAGCGTCGAAGGAAGCGGATGGGGACTCCTGCACTATCGCCGTGAGGACAACCGTCTCCTGGTGTTGCAGGCAGAGAATCAGCAGAAGCTCTCGCCCTGGGGCAGCACGCCTATTCTCGGCGTGGACGTTTGGGAACACGCATATTACCTTGACTACAAGAATGACCGGGGGGCGTATGTCGATGCATGGTGGGGTGTCGCGAATTGGGCTCAGGTAGCCGCCACATTCGAGCGTCTTCACGAAGGCGCATGACAAAACAGACGTAACGGCGGCATGAAATGAAGAACGCCGTCCGGGCACTGAAACCCGGACGGCATCTGCTATTTCAGCCACACGAGAATGCTACTAGAATTTGATGCGCATTTCCGCGGCGAGAAAGTCCGCATCTTTGTCATCCCGGCCGCCGCTGAAAATCAACCCGTTGTTGTAGATGAAGGCGCCATCGGCAACTCCGTCGCCGACCCAGAAACGCGAATACTGGAACGTGCATGTAACGTCTTCGCTGTAATGATAGACAACGAAGATAGACGTATCCCATCCGATTTCGTCGCTGTTCTCCTGGGTCCAGAAGCTGAGCGCGGGCGCAATGGGTATGCGGTAGCGGCCGACCTTGAAATGAACCGGCGCATCGAAGGGCTCGATGGCCTCGAAATAGGTCGCCGCGAGAATGACATCAAATGCTGGGGTCGGGTGGACAACCACGCCCGCCCTGCCGAGCCAGCAGTTCGAGAGGTCATTGAAAGCGTCGATTGCGCCGCAATACATCGAGTTGGAGAAGAGGCGGTTGAAGCTCACGCTGGCCTCGGGCTGGTCGAAGGGATTGAGCCACTCCCAGAACGAGATGTCGCGGTTGTCCTCGCCGCCGAAGTACGCGCCGCCGATGAAGGGCCTCGGTTTCCAGGCAACATCAAAGGTGTAGCCCACGTCGAAGTGCCCGCCCCAGGTATCAAACTCGGCGTCGTCATCGCCATAAACAAACGGCTTGAAGGTCGTGCCGACCTGACCCGCATCGCCAAATTGATAGGCAGCTTCAACTTCATAGTCGAGAGCGCCTATCAGACCCGACGCGCGGAAGCCCACGGTATGCAGGTTAGTGGGGTCATAATCGTCGATGTTGAAAAGGTCCTCGACCCACTCGCCGAACCACGCGAGGTTCGTGTCGGCAACACGGCGGGCGTCGCGCAACCACAACCAATACAGGTCAAACGTGTGGTTTTCGATTGCGGTGCACGACGCGTAAAGGCCGTAGAACCAAACGTCTTCGTCCTCCTCGAAGGGGCCGCCTTCAGCCAGTTCCGCCGCGAAGGCGTCAACGCTGAAGGTATCGGTCTTGTAAGTCAACCGCGCGCCATCAAAGGAGCGGCCATAGAAGAAATACACATAGTCCTTGGGGCCCACCAGCCACTCGCTGCCGAAACTCAGTTCCTGCCGCCCCACGCGCAACCGCAGCGGCAAATCGAACATGTTCTCGGCTTCGATGTATGATTGGTACACCTCCACGTCGTCACCCGTCCAGCCAGGACTGTCGGCCCCGGTAATGTAATTGAGAGAGCGGAAGTCTTGACCCCAGATATCGTAGCTGTCGAACTCGATAAACGCGCTTACATCGTCGGTGAAGTCAGCGTTGATATTGAGCCGCGTGCGCTGCTCGACAAAACCGACGTCACCACCATCGGTATCGGACCATTTGACCGGACTTACAATGCCCAGGCCGTTGAATCCGCCGGCCGCTCCGGGTCCGCCGATGGGACGCCCGGTCAGCAACGACGCCGGCCAGCGCACTTCCGGAATACCCATGAATGTCGTGCGCACCAGACCATTCGTGATGAAGTTTCCGCGGATGCGGATTTCGCCCCCTACTTGAACATTCTGCAGCTCAGCCAGAGCCGAGCCCGTACACGCCAGTACAAGCAGCAGGCAGAGTACTCTCCTTTTGTGACGGGAATACATTGGTCATCTCCCTCCGAAGGTTTTGATCCACCCCACTCTTCGCGGCCGGTCCCCCATGGTTACAGGCTCCACTAAATCAGAATACGCCAATCGGCCTGATAACGCAAGTTCCCCAAGTGCAGG
>DAOLNV010000082.1:0-1066 GCA_035416745.1 Candidatus Hydrogenedentota bacterium
AGCACAATTCGTGCCAAGAAACACGATGTTCTAGGCAACTAGCGCTACTAAGATACCGCTCACGGTTATCCGGTCTGGTCATTCCTCCTTGAAAAGGCCTTAAGTTTTCCCCCAACAATTACTTGCAATGACTCCGCCATCTAAGACCCAAACACAGCTCAGTCGAGGGCAAATGTCAAAACTAGCAGACTCTGACAAGGGATTACGAAGGCCCACAGCAGACGGCCTTCTGCTGCCTTTGGGTGTGGGCACGAGGAGTTTGTCACGGCTGATAATTAATTGTGCTCATATATTAGTCAAGACTGACTAACCGCGGTAATGTTTTGGCGCGATGGCTGGGGCACAGACGGGATGTGGGGACTTGGATCCTGGCCGGGATGATGGGGCTTCCTCGGTGTGTCGACATGCCCCCCAGGCCGCTGGAAAACATCACCTGCACGCTCAACGGCAATCAGGGCCCGTGAAGACGAACGGATAATGAAAAATTGGCGGCGCCTCTCCCTTTGAGAAGCGCCGCTCACAGTCACAGTCTAAGTCCGTTGACTCTCTTGTGCTCGCGAATTATGCGCGGTTCTTGCGAACACGCCGCGCTGCCGCCAATCCGGCAATCCCGATACCCATCAACGCAATCGTGGAAGGTTCGGGGACAATGAGATTTGGATCGGACGTGCTGGTTCCGTACTGGAAGTTCACGTTCGAGATGTCGCTGAGGCTCAAAGAGCCCTCGTAGCCGAACACAAACTGAACTGAGCCACCAACAATAACGGGCACGCCCGTGACCTTCGAATTCGCAGTGCCCGAAATCGCAGACGCCAACCCAAAGTTGGCGCCATCCGGCGACGCTGGCGGGGAAAGGACATCGTCGGGTTTCGATGTGTCAAAACGGTCACCCGGCCCGAAGTAGCCTAACCCGCTGGCCTCTATACCATATTGAGCACCACGGAAGGCCGAGCCAGAGAGGTCCCCGAGAAAAGCGAATTCGGTTCCCACGTCCGGCAAGAGTTCGTACCCGGCGGGCTGTACGAAGGGCGCGCCATTCTGAATAACCTGCGCCCCGTTAACCAAC
>DAOLNV010000082.1:1166-24847 GCA_035416745.1 Candidatus Hydrogenedentota bacterium
TGTAGAGCACGCGGTCGTGTAACCGATTGGGCAACTCTTTCCAGAATTCGATTTGAGCGGGTCTCAATCGGCAGCCCGACCAGAAGGGTGGTCTGGGTACGTCCCGGCCCTGATACTCCAGCCCGGCCCGGGAGAACCGCAGTTCGAGCTCCTCTCTGCTGGCCAGAACAGACGACTGGCGCGACGCCCACGCGCCGAGTTGGCTTTCCCTTGGGCGGGTCGCGAAGTAAGCATCCGCCTCCGCGCCGCTCACCGGGGTTACGCTGCCTTCCACGCGCACCTGCCTGCCGAGTTCCGGCCAGTGGAAACAGAGCGCAGCCCGCGGATTGGCCTTCAAATCCGCGGCTTTCCGGCTGTTGAGGTTTGTATAGAACACAAAACCATCGCTATCAGCATGTTTCAGCAGAACCATTCGAACGGAAGGCTGCCCTCCGGGCGCTACGGTAGCCAGGGCCATGCTCTCGGGCAGATGTACTCCGACTTGACGGGCTTCGCGCAGCCACGTATCGAAAAGCGCAATTGGGTCGGATACGTCAGGTATCAACACAACAAAGCCTTCCGGCGCTGCTCAAGGTGCGCCAGCGGCCAGTCTACTTGACCAAGGCTGCCTTTTTGGAGTTTGAACTGCGCGATTCCTCGACCAAGCGCCCTGTGTCGCTTGCAATAACCGATTCCTCGTCGGTGGGAATGACGAACACGCGAACCCGGGAATCGGCGGCCGAGATATCCGTTTCGGAACGCTCGTTCTTGCCGGCGTCAATTCTCAGTCCCAGATAGCCGGCGTTCTGGAGAATCCGCGCCCGCATTGCGGCGCCGTGCTCGCCGATTCCGCCCGTAAAAACAATGGCATCCACCCCATTCATCACCATGGTGTAGCCGCCAATGTAGCGGGCAACGCGATACGAAAACATATTCAATGCCAGCGCGCATTTTTCATCGCCTTCGGCGGCAAGGCGCTCGATATCGCGGACATCGGCCTTCCCGCAGATACCCTTGAGCCCGCTTGCTTTGTTCAGTAGTTCGTCGACCTCTGCGGCGCCCATCCCAAGTTCTCGGATGAGAAAGAGAGGGATGGCAGGGTCCAAATCGCCGGACCGCGTCCCCATGATGAGGCCCTCGAGAGGGGTCAGGCCCATGCTGGTATCAACAGCCTTTCCGCCCTTCACGGCGGTAATGCTGCACCCATTGCCCAGATGGCATGTGATAACCCGGGTCTCTTCAGCGGGCTTATCCAGCAGTTCAATCGCCTTGCGCGAGACATAGCGGTGCGACGTCCCGTGGAATCCGTACCGTCTGATGCGGTGCTCCTTGTAGTAATCCATCGGAAGGCCGTACATGTACGCGTTTCGGGGAATGGTGTGATGGAACGCCGTGTCAAATACGGCCACTTGCGGCGTGTTTCTGAAAAACTCCGCACAGGCCTCGATTCCCAGGATGGCCGGAGGATTGTGCAGCGGGGCCAGTTTCGCGCATTTTCGAATGCCGTCCAGCACGGCATCGTCGATGATCGTCGACCCGGTAAACTCCTCTCCCCCGTGGACCACGCGGTGGCCTATGCCTTCGATCTCGGCGATATCTTTAAGAAGGCCGCACTTATCACTCATAAGAATCTGGCAAATGGTGTTGATCGCATCGGAGTGGTTCTTTACCTTCAGCCGTTCCGGGTTCTCCAATACTTCGTGGCAGGAACAAGACTCCCAATGGGTAAGCCGGCAGCTGCAATTGATGCCAGGTCCCGTCAATCCGATGCGCTCGATAATTCCCTTTGCAATTGGCTCCGGCGTCTGACCATATTCGTATACTTTGTATTTGACCGACGACGAACCACTGTTAAGCACGAGTACCTTCATAGAATCCTTCTCCAAGTCCGCAAACGGACTGCGCACCCGCAGGCATTCGCAATCAGATAGTCATACGCGTTCTAACTCAGCAACTGGCTTTGCACCACGGTGACCGCGGCGACCCCGACAATGTCTTCCGGAACACAACCACGCGACAAATCGTTAACCGGGAGACGTGTCCCCTGGATGATTGGGCCATAAGCCTCGGCGCCGCCAAGGTACTGGACCAGTTTGTACGCGATATTCCCGGCATCCAGATTCGGGAATATCAAGACCCTTGCGCGCCCTGCCACCTCGCTGTTGGGCGCTTTCTTGCGCCCGACTCGCTCGGCCAGGGCAGCGTCTCCCTGCAACTCGCCGTCAATACGCACCTTTGAGTCAGCCCCGAACACTTCCTTCGCCCTCTTCTGGGCAAGTTCGGTAGCCTTGACCACCTTCTCAGTGAGGCGGCTCTTGGCAGAGCCTTTCGTCGAGTATGAAAGAAGAGCGACCGTGGGTTCGATGTCGAAACCGATGGCCGATTGTGCCGTGGCGATTGCGATCTCGGCGAGCTGTTCGGCATCCGGATCCTCGACCAGACCGCAATCCGCGAAAAGATACGTTACGTCTTCGAAGGCCATGAAGAAAAAGCTCGAAGCCAGTTTCACCCCGGGCGCGGTCTTCAGAATCTGGAGCGCCGGCCGAAGAGTATCGCTCGTGGAATGCGCGGCGCCGGCTACCAGGCCATCCGCCTTCCCTTTGTGCAGCAACATGATTCCGTGGGGAATGCAACTGCTCATCACGGCTTTGGCCTGCTCTTCCGTGACCCCCTTGTGCTTGCGCATCTCAAAATACTCGTGGGCGAAATCATCCGCCCACGGCGCCTTGACCGGGTCAACGATCTCGAATCTCTGGGTGATGCCGAGGCTCTTCAGGTTGCCCAGTATGCTGTCTGGTTCACCAACAAGCGTGACCGGCCCGATGTTCTTCGCCTGGATTTCCCCCGCGGCTTTCAGCACTCGTTCATCGGCGCTTTCCGGAAGCACGATCCTTCTCGGACTGCTCTGTGCTTTTTCGATGACCCATTCAGCGAACCCCATTTATTACCCACCCTTTCCTAGTGACAGCCCTCAGGCAGTATACGCAGAGTGATGCTCTTGTTGAAACGTCGAAAAACAATACATAGGACACCGCATGCGGGCAACGCATCACGGCTTTGAGCGATTCTTGATTCGTTGATGTCGCTTCCCAAGGGCAGTCTGTACTCGACGTGTCGCAATTGGCGGCCAACACGCCGTAGTCTAGAACAACGGTCAAAGCGGTGTCAACGTAACGTAACCTGACAATCGGGATAGCCGGGACTTCCAGATATTCGAGACTGCCCCCCCGGTCTGGTTCAATGCAAACGAGCGCGCTGCGGCACGACCGGTTCCCTTTGAGCCTTCCGCCCCGCTCCGTATTTCTACCCGGTCCGAACCACCCGCGCGACGTGCCTCAAACAGCGCAAATGGTCCACGGGCGAGTGGACCAACGAGCTGCACAGGTCGCGGAGAGCCTCATCGCCGATGCGGTCAAGCCGAAGCGCTTTTCGCTGGTCCGGCGCGCGAAAGGCCCAGAGCAGTTCTCCGGCATAAGGAGGCCGCACTACCTCTTTCTTCGGTTTTCCACGCTTGATCTGGCTTAGGACCTTTTCGAGCCGTGCCTCTGAGGAGCCGGAAATTCCATTCACGTCCGCAAGGCCTTCATGAACCATGTTCACAACCGCGGGTTGCGTCAGCAGGGGCATCAGCCAGCGCTCGAGTTCATTCTCGAGAATGCCGCCCAGCAGAAAATCCTCGGGCGGGGTCTGGCCGCCGCTCTTCAACAACCGAAGCATCTGCTGGGACTGTTCCGAGAACCCATCCCAGCCGGGCAGCCATCCGTCGAGGGTCTGTCCCACACGGTCCGGCAGCAGGAGCGTGAACAGCATCCCGCTCTTCTCCGCCGCAGCATGCGCTTCGCCTCCGTGCATGTCGCGGACGCCCCTGCGAACCGATGCCAGATATACGGTGTCCCGAGTTTCGCATTGCGTGCCTTCGACCTCGATAACGATTGAAACCCTGCGTGTTGGCGCGTCGTAATCCGCCATGAACGAGACCCTTCCCCCGCGGGGGCACAGGCGAAACGCGTGCTGAAGTATCGCGTTCCAGACCCTGACGAGCACCCGCCGCACAACTGCAATGGGAGGAATCGGCCTTTCAACAAAGACTTCAATCGCGATGGAACGCTCCGCGGCCTCTTGAGCATTCGCGGACACGGCATCGTCAATGGTCCGCCGCAAATCAGCGGGTTCTATTCGGATGTCGCCGTCCAGAAGTGAGAGAAAGGCGTCGACCTTATCGAGCGCGTCCTGCAATGCGGCATCCGATCTCGAACCGCCCTCCTTCACCCATCCGCACGCTCTCAGTGCCGAATGCAGCTTCGAAAAATCTTCTGCGAGCCGGAAGACGCCTTCGTCGGAAGGGCCCGGTTCGCGCATGCCCTTCAACCGGAGTTCCATTCCTGAGGGGGTTCGGTCGAGCCGGCCGCCGCGGGTCGCGACCGTCCATCGTTCGCACAATGTTTCAAACGCTATAGGCAGAATGCCCCCTATAAGAAGCCGCGCAGGGAAAGAGCCCGGACCATCCAGAATAAGGGCTATCCGCGGGACAGCGTCTTCCTCAAACAGTTCGGCGACCAGAACGGCGTCTTCAAAGAGTTCCACGCTGTGAATAAGCGATGAGAGACATGCCCAGGCTTGCGCGCGGTCAAACACGCAGGGAGACGCGGCGTCCAACAGGACAGAGCACCGCTCGTTCCGTATGTGGGACGCATGCTCCTTCAGCCATTCGGCGGGGTCGCATGCCGCGTATTCCGGCGGGCGAAAGATGTCAAGACACAGCTTAACGGACGCAAGGTCGTTCAGGACGTCGTCGAGGTCCTCTTGGGCGTTAGCCGGCTCGTCAATTCGCGCGGCAAGAAGCTCGCGAACGTGAGCGAGGGCGGGTTCTATCGTGGCGGCAACCGTATCCATACCGGCGTTCAGTGTACCCGTGCCGGCAGTGCCTTTCCAGAATGTTTTTGCACGCGCCGCGTCAAAAGCTTAGAGTATCGTGCAAACGAAGGATCGATCCGTGCGGAGGGAGTAACCATGGAAATCTACGGGAAAAAGTACACCACGAAAGAACTGCGCACGCGCGTGGGCAACATGGACCAGATCGCCGGGATCCGTACCGTGCAACTGGATGACGGCAACGAGCGGCCAACCCGTGCGGCCATTATTCACACGGGCACGGGCCTCGAATTGACCGTTCTGCTGGACCGGTGCCTCGACATTTCCGCCGCGTCCTTCAATGGCAAAGCCATGGGCTGGCGGTCCACCACGGGCGATGTAGCGCCGCAATACTTCGAAGCCGAGTGGCTCCGGTGGCTCCGCAGCTATTTCGGCGGCCTGGTCACGACCTGCGGCCTGATGAACGTGGGAGCTCCCGACGAAAAGAGCGGGCTCCTGGGAACGGGCCTTCACGGCCGCATCGGCAACACGCCCGCGAAGAACATCAAAATCACCCAGGAATGGCAAGGGAACGACTATATCCTCAGCGTTTCCGGAACCATGCGCGAGACGGTCGTGTTCGGCGAGAATCTGACCCTTACGCGCACCGTATCCACCAAGCTGGGCGAAAAACGCTTCTGGATCCACGATGTGGTGACCAACGATGGATTCAAGACGACGAAGTACATGTTGCTGTACCACTGCAACATCGGCTGGCCGGCCGTCGATAAGGGCTCGGAGATCATTTCCCCCAGCAGGTACATCGCCCCTCGCGACGCCGAGGCCGGGGACAACAAGCAGAACTGGTACAAGCTCGATCCCCCCACCCACGGCTACAAGGAGAAGGTCTATTACCACGACATGGCCGCGGACAACCGGGGCAATGTCACGGTGGCCATTGTCAACAGCGGCTTCAAGGGCAGGGGCGAGGGCTTCGGCGTCTACCTCAAGTACAATAAGAAAGAACTTCCGCGCTTCGCCGAGTGGAAGCAGATGGGCGAACAGGATTACGTGGTAGGCTTCGAACCGTGTAACTGCGGGGTCGAGGGACGCGCTGTCGAAGAGAAGCTCGGCCTCCTGCATTCTCTCCGGCCCGGCCAGAGTCAGGAAGTGCATCTCGAGTTCGGCGCGTTGACCAATGCGAAGGATGTCGCAGCCCTGCGGAACGCCTGCAGCAAGGTCGAGACGGAAATCGTCGACAGCTACAAGCGTTTCGTAAAGAAGCCCCGGTAACCGTCCAATCCTGAGTACAACAAGCGCCTCCCGTGTCCTGACAGGCGGGGGAGGCGCCGGTTTCTATGGACAGCTCAATGTTCCGCGCTCGCGACGGTGTGGGAAGCCCCGTCACCGAACATTGTCTCGAGGGCGCGAGCGGCGTTCCCGCGTGACCAGTTCCACGTGCGCCAGCCAGCGTCACGCAGTTGCTCCCATTGCTCCCCCAACCCGAGGCGCACCCTTTCAGCGTCGCGCTCGTCCAGCTCGCCGATAGCGGCAACGAGCCCGGGGACCGCATCAGCGCCCAGGGAAAGGGCATACGCGGCGTCAAACGGCTTCCCGTCGCGTGTCCGGGCGAGATTCCAGGAAACGATAATTCCACCCGGATTCACTGCGTGAAACGCGAGAACCAGCAGCATCCCGCTCACTACCATGCCCACCATAAAGCGCTTTGCGCGGCCCCACAGCGCCGTTACCGCGAACCACGCCAGCGAGAAGCCAATCCACAGCATGAAGGCCGTAGAATAGAACCGAAGCTGCGTCAGCCCGTAGGCGTCGATGTACAGGTTCATACGCATCAGGGCGGAGACCATGATTACCCCCACCAATAGCAGCTGAACCACCGAAAGCAGCCGGCAAACCACTTTCTCGTGGCGGCCGCGATCGCGCATGAGCCAATGGAAGAAGTACTGCAGAAGCAATGTCAGCGCCGTCACCGCGCACAGTTCGAAGAAGCCGTGGCGGGCGTACTCCGAGTACGTCAGGTCCGCAACGGTTTCGACGCGGCCGCTTCCGCCAAAAAAGTATTGAAATTGTACGGTTACAAACGCGAAAAAGAGCATATCGACGGCTCCGAACACGATACCGGTCTCCACTCCGCCCACCCGGATACTCCGAAGAATACCTTCGTTCGGGGCATGACGCACAACCCCGAAAATTAGCGCAGCCAAGAGCCCACCACCTATCCAGGCACTCACTCCGAAGGCGACAACGTGTTGGCGTACGGATTGCAGGTCAAAAGAAAACAACCTTGAAATCAGCTGTCCGAACGCCCGGTCTGCTGAAATCAGCAGTACCCCAAACACGGTCAAAATGGGAACGGCAAGCACTACCCCCAGGAGCGCGGACGAAACCCATGGTTTTCGTAATGAATCTACGCGCCACTCCCTCGGGTTTGCGGCCGTCAACGCATGCCATCCCCCGAACAGTATCTTCATGGTTCCGCGCGCGAGCGTCGCGAGATATTCCAGAAACGACGCGCAGGCCGGCGGGAATCCTCCGATTGCACCCGCGGCCAAGGCAGAACTGGCGAGCCAGCAGCACACCGCAAGCCACTTCAAGTAGGCGCCGTCGCGCCAGGCAAAACACACCGCAAAAAGCCAACTCGAGACGATCAAGGCAATCGCCCATGCGGATAGCCGCTCTTGGCGCCGGTAGAGAAGCACAACGGCGCATGCCAAAACCGCGGTCGCCCATACAGCGGCGTTCAGTCCGTAAGGCAGAGCGCGCAGCAGCAGGTCGCCAAGCGCGCCAGAGACAAGCGTCGCGGGAAGCAGCCAGCGCAACGCGGGGCTCACTCCGGTTCTGGCGGTCTGTGGTTCATTATCCGTATGCGAATCGGCGTCGGCTTGTTCCATGGCGTCCCCGGCTCCTTTTCTGTAAAGTACATTGTATGACAAAGGTTATGCGCAAAAAAGGAGGAGGAGCGAGGCTCCTCACTTGTTCCGGACCGCGGAGATCAGCGCTTCCATGTGGCTCAAGTACCGTTCGAGGGCTTTCCGGCCCTTAGCTGTGAGCCGGTACTCGGTCTTGGGCATGCGGCCTTCGAATGTCTTGTCGCAGTGGATGTATTCCGCTTCCTCGAGCTTCCGGGCGTGTACGCTCAGGTTACCGTCCGAGGTTGCGAGCAGCTTCTTTAACTCTCTGAAGGTCAAGGATTTATTAACGGCCAAAGCGCTCACAATCGCCAGCCGGATACGCTCGTGGATAATGCGCTCCATGGGCTCGGGCGCCTTCGCGCCATCCGGCCCCTGGATGACTTCCCGGAGCTTTGCCTGCTTCTCTTCGGCTGCGGCTTGTCTTTCGACCGTATTGCGTCTACCCATCGTTCTGCTCCCATCAACGGCAGATTAACCGCCGTATCGCAAGGCAATGATAATTCCAAAAATGATATGCACCCCCCCGAAGCCCGCCGCCAGAAACACGTCGCCTGCCGTCATCGGACCGGCCAGACGAAATGCTCCATACTCCGGCAACAGCGCCAGACCGCCTCCCAGCAGCATGAAACACAACCCCATCAGCGGGACCACCCGAACGGAAAAAGCGCCACCGGTCACACACGCCACGCCGTACAGCAGCAGCCACGTGAGCGGCAACAGATGACGCACCCCAACGCGGGTCAGGACAAGAGTCAGCACCGCGCCGGCGACAATCGGCGGCGCGAGACTCAGCGCGAACCTGCGCCCCGGTCCCATCCAGAGGGATTCCCTGTTCCGCTTCGCCTTCAGGTACATGGTGATGGCCCCAACCGTGACGCTGATGCACGCGGCGGCCATCCATGTGGCGAGCCAGGGCGTACCCGGCCGGGCCGCCCAGTAGCTTCCCGCCAGCGCTACCACGCCCATCATCACCAGTCCATAGCCGGGTACCGACGTGAACGACGACGAACGGGTCATGGCCTCGCGGATAAAGGCCAGGTTGTCCATCGCCCGCTCGTGAAGCTGGACCGGGGCGCCGCCCCCGGGTCTCTCTGCCGGTTCACTACTCATCGTTCCGCCAGTGTACTCTTACTCATCGCATTTGCCAAGTACTTTATGTCTAAAAGGCCATGAAAGTTTCCTTGCCCGCCCCGAACGCGCTATTCATCCTCCCCGCAAATGACATCCACGCCGCTCTTTCGTGCGACAATCCCCAGCTGGCTGACTGGCTCAGGGCAAGTCCCGCCACAGGTTTCCCAAATAGGTGGGACCGGAGATGCCCGGCGATGACAACAGACGGCTCAACGGTCCGCGGAGATCGGGGAGCATCGAGAAGCCGGAAATATCCCGAATGGGCACGAACCGGGCTTGGCACAGCCGGGGATCACTACCCTTTGTCAGAATTCCCCCTCGAACCTCCCCCCAGAAACAGATGTTTACGATGTGGCATCGCTTGTCAGGCGAAAGGCTGTCGTTGACCAGCGCAATGTCCCCAACCGAGATGTCCAGGCCGGTTTCCTCTCGAACCTCGCGCTGCAGCGCTTCGGCAAGAGATTCCCCGAAGTTCACACCGCCGCCGGGAAGGAGCCAATACGTTTGCCCCTCTTTCTGGTGCTGCACGAGGAGAACACTGTCGCCTTTGCGCAAGATCGCGGCGGCGCGGATACGTGGAACCGGCGGCAATCCACCATTCTCGGTCATACGATGTACTCGGCCACCTGGCGCCGGAGCACGGGGTCGATCTCGGCGTCGAGCACCACCACGTTGTCTTCATACTCCTGGCGCAGGACTTTTCCGGCATCGTGCACCCGGGCCACAATGCCGCCCTTGTGCTGAGGAATGCGGAGCTGAACGCGGCACAATTGCGGCGTCAGATTTGCATCGATGGCACGGAGCAAATCCTCGATGCCGGCCCCGGTCTTCGCTGAAACGCGCACGCCCCGCCCGAAACGCGCCTCCAACTCGTGGGCCTGCGTCGGCGTGGCGATATCCATCTTGTTCAGCACGAGAACACTCGGTTTCTCCCCTACCTCGATCTCATCGAGAACGCCGCGCACGGCTTTCATGTGTTCTTCAGCGGCGGAATGGGATGCATCGACAATCATCAACAGCACATCCGCTTCGTTGACCTCCTCGAGCGTGGCGCGGAAGGCTGCAACGAGCGAATGCGGGAGATTACGGATGAACCCTACCGTGTCCGTGAAAGTTACCTCGCGGCCGCTCGGCAAGGCGCGTCTGCGGGTGGTGGTGTCCAACGTAGCGAACAGCTTGTCCTCAACGAACGCACCCGCCCGGGTCAGGGCGTTCAGCAATGACGACTTTCCCGCGTTCGTGTAACCGACGAGTGCGACGGTTCCGATCCCGCCCTCAATACGGCGTTTGCGCTGGATGCGGCGGCGGTTACGAGTGCCTTCCAACTCCGCCTTGAAACGGCGGATGCGTTCGCGCACCACCCGGCGGTCCACTTCAAGCTTCTGTTCGCCGGGTCCGCGCACCCCGATGCCGCCCTGCTGGCGCATCATCGCCGAGCCGCGGCCCGTGAGACGCGGAAGGAGGTATTCGAGTTGGGCCAGTTCGACCTGGTGCTTGCCCTCGTTGGATTGGGCGCGCAACGCGAAAATGTCCAGAATCAACTGGGTGCGATCGACGACCTTTATCCCCAGGGCGTCGCCAATGTTGGCGCACTGGCTTGGCGCGAGGTTACAGTCGAAGATCGCCAGACCGGCTTCGTGCTCTTCACACGCCGCTTTAAGAACGTCGAGTTTGCCGCGTCCGATGAGCGTGCGGGGACATGGCTTTGGCCGCCGTTGCACAACCGTCACAGCCACATCAGCGCCGGCCGTCCACGCCAACCGCTTCATCTCTTCCAGGGATTCTTCGACATCGCCAGGGTCATCCGGCGGAAGTATCAACCGCACCAGAACGGCGGTTTCCGTCACCGGTGGATGCTCCAGTTCGATCAGTCTTTCGCGCTTTTCCTGCTCCATCCCATTATCTTTCAAATGAAACGCCAACACACTCACTATATCACGTACGGGACCATTGAATCTGCGTCCTCATACCCTTAGTCTATGCGCACGATCAAGACACCCTTGTTTGAAGGCTCAAGATGACGGGGAAAATGAAGATTATGACGAAGCAATTTCACTTGTGTATGGCGGGACGAGCAGGCATGGCCTTCATGGTGGCGTTGTGTGCATCGAGCGCGCACGCGGCGCCCGAACCCGCGGAGACCGAAACCACAGTTGCGCCCACGCCGCTCGAGGAGGTGTTTCCTTTGCCTGAAACAACGTACGACACCCAAGCATTCGCTGACAAGGTCCTGAAGAACGGCGGCAGAATCGACTTCGTGTTCGGCGACGAACGCCCGTTCGCGCAGTGCCACGCATCCACGCTGACCCAGCCCGCCCCGGGCGTGCTGCTCGGTGCGTGGTTCGGCGGCACCGAAGAAAAGGACCCCGACGTGGGCATCTGGTTCTCACGGTTCGCGGACGGCGTCTGGGCGCCGCCCCAGCGCCTGGCCAAGGTGAACGACACCGCACACTGGAATCCGGTCTTATTCACCGCCTCTGGAACCGGCACATTTCTCTTTTTCAAGGTGGGGCCCGAAATCCCGTATTGGCAGACCTACTGGATGAAAACAACCGACGCCGGAGTGACGTGGACAGCGCCCCAGGAACTCGTGCCTGGCGACAAGGGCGGTCGCGGCCCCGTGAAGAACAAGCCCATCATTCTCTCCGATGGCGCATGGCTGGCCCCCGCCTCGACCGAACTGGAGGGATGGAAGCCTTTCGCCGACCGCTCTGACGATGACGGCAAGACGTGGACCCGCACCGAAGACTTCGCCATCGACAACGTGAAGATCCCCGGTATAGGAGCCATCCAACCAACGCTCTGGGAATCATCCCCCGGAAACGTGCACGCCTTGTTGCGGACCGCAGCGGAAAAGGTCGGACGCGCCGACTCGGCCGATGGCGGGAGAACCTGGTCGCCTATGCGCCTCACCGGTCTCCCCAACAACAACAGCGGCATTGACGTTCTGAAACTCGAAGATAGCCGCCTTCTATTGCTCTACAACCCTATCGGAAAAAACTGGGGCCCACGCACCCCCCTCAACCTGGCAGTCTCGACCGACAATGGCGAGACGTGGACGGACCTTGTCAGCCTCGAAACCGGGGAAGGCGAATATTCCTACCCGGCCATAGTCCTCACGGCCGACGGCGCCGCTCTGTGCTACACTTGGCGCCGCGAACGCGTCCGCTGCTGGCAGATACCGTCCTCGGTGTTCGAATAGACAGACCGGCGGCGGCCTATCCGTGCCCCCAAACGAGATATCCGCCGACGGATAACCGGGGCACGGCGGGGTCCTGCCGGCCCCATAAGTCCGTCTTGAAATAGAAAACCACGCCCGCGGAACTCGCATATCCGTGGGCGTGGCCGCTGTTCGTTGTATAGCCGGGCGGATTACCGCTTCGAGAACTGGAAGCGTTTGCGCGCGCCGGGCTGTCCGTACTTCTTGCGCTCGACCTCGCGGGCGTCGCGGGTCAGTAAGCCATACTTACGCAGCGCAGGACGGTACTTCTCATCCAGCTCGACCAGCGCGCGGGCAATGCCCAGGCGGAGCGCGCCTGCCTGTCCCATCAACCCGCCGCCGCTGCAGCGGGCGCGGATGTCAAACCGGTCCACGGTATCCGTCACATCGAACGGTTGTTTCGCAAGCATCACCAGCACCTCGCGAGCGAGGTACTCGTCCAAAGGCCGCCCGTTTACGATCACCTGGCCCGTTCCGGGTCTCAGGCGCACGCGCGCGGATGCATTCTTCCGCCGCCCGATGGCTACCACTTCATTGGTCTTTGCGTCGACTGCCACTTGGGGTTCCTCTCTTCGATACTCTGCTTCGGTTCAGCTAGAACGTGTACGTTTCGGGGTTTTGCGCTTCATGCGGATGCTCGCCACCCGCATAGATGCGAACGCGCCGGGCCAACTGCCGCCCCAGTCTGTTGTGCGGGAGCATACCCGTTACAGCAAACATCATGGCACGCGTGGGGTGCTTAGCAACCAGTTTCTCGTAGGTGGTCTCTTTGATGCCGCCAAGGTAACCGGAATGCCGGTAATACTTCTTGGCCTGCGCCTTCTTCCCCGTGATGCGCGCCTTATCGGCATTGATAATCACCACATGGTCGCCACAATCCAGGTACGGCGTATACTGCGGCTTGTGTTTGCCGCGCAGTAATTTCGCGGCCTCCGCGGCAACCCGCCCGAGTACCTTGCCCTTGGCGTCAAGGACAAACCATCTCTTCTGAATATCTCCCTTACGGGGGACATACGTTTTCACCGCTTCTTTCTCCTCAACGGCCCTGTACGGCCGTAAAAGCACAGGTATCACCACTTTGCGAGGACAACGCGAACCCAAAGTCTACCTGACGCAAAACCGAATGTCAAGAAATACTCGCGCGTGCGCCCAAATCACCGGATAACACAACGATTGGGGAAACTCACACAAAGGAAACAGAGGAACCGGAGCCCGCGAAGCTCGATGGGGATGGGAACCTGACGTGCCACGCGCAGACCTCCGGGCCTCCAAATCGCGCGCAAGCACGGCTTCGTGCACCGTTTCCAACAGCCTGGGACACGTCTCTTGATGAAGCGCCACCGCGCAATTCACAATGATGCATCCTATCTCATTCTGTTCCGGAGGATTCAATCTCCGTTTTCCCTGTGTCTCCGTGTGAGTTCATCCTTGGTCTTTATGGAGACAATAACATTCCTCCAGCGAGAGGTTTGTTATCCGGCGACCAGGGCGCGCGGAGGACACTTGGCGCGCCGGAGCCAATTCCTCTCCGTGCCGGACGCTCACGGTACCACGAACAACGCGAACCCGAGCCTCAATCGCTCACGTCGACCGTGACATAGTCGATATACATTCCCGCCGCATCCACCTCAGGCGCGGTCGAGCGCATCCGTAAATAGTTGATGCCCCGGGGCTCGCGATACGAGCGCGGGAGATACACGCGAGCCTCTTCATCTACATATACCACCGCGGTCCGTCCGGGCGCGTCCCATTGAATGCGCAGCGTGTGCCAGTCGCCCACCTTGATAACTTCGTTCACGGAGATGTGGCCATCCGGCCGGATAGGAAGCGAAAAGACGGCCTCGTGCTCGCCATTCGGGTCAGTGGGATCGAAAAACCGGTCCATTAGAGAAACCGCCGCCCCTCCAAAGCCTTCGCGCAAAAGAACGCGCAGCGTGAGGACCCCTTTACGGCCCATCGGGAAATTCCAGACCGCGCCGTCGCCCGCCTTGTCGTCCGGACGGCGGACGTGCAATACCTTGCCGCCCCGGGCGTCCGGCAGCTCCACAAGCACAGGACTCTGGACGCGATCTTGCCACCAATGCTTCACCTCGCCGAAATGCTTGAACACGGACCAGCCGTCGAGCCCCCCCGAGAAGTCGTCCTCACGGTGCGTCTCCAGAAGCCAGTTCGGATCAAAAACCAACATGCCGTTGGCGGGACCTTGTCCGGTCATCACGATGACTTTTCCGTGGGGCGCCGCATACGGATACGGGTAGGCGGTGCCCCGATCGCCCGTTTCCGGAGGGGTATTGTTGCGAGTGGGGTCGCGGTACACCTCGCGGTATCCGTGCCAGCTCCGGCATTCGTCATCGGAAATCGCCGCATGCAGCGCGTCGCGCCCGCCATACACGCCCGCACCGTTCACCCGCGGCGGTTTCTCGCATCCGTTCCAGAATACAAGAATTCGGCCATCCGGAATCCGCAGAAAACCCGCCGGTGCGTCCGTACCCAGGAATTCCGTGGGACGCAGGGGCTCCCACGCCGCGCCGTCGGGCGAGTAGGATTCATAGAGGCACCCGGCGTCGGTTCTGGCAAGCATGTAGACGCGGCCATCCTTCAATTCAATGACGCACGGCTCGCACGCGCCGTAACCACTGCCGTTGAAATCCGTATAGGTCGGCGCGGTGAGTTCGGACGGCGACTTGTGCCACGTGTCTCCCCCATCGTCCGAATACACGCATGTGACCACATTGGCGCCGCACGGCGGCCCTGTCTTCCGGTCTGGCAACCACTCCGCAAAGGGTAACACGATGCGGCCCGTGCTTAACTGGGTCACGCCGTTGATGGAACCCACATAACCCTCGAAAATCACCTTGGCCTTGTCCCACTCCGTGCCTCCGTTACGCGTTTTGATATGCCAGATGTCGATGAAATAATCGACGGCGACGGTCTTCCCTTCTCCTTCCCGGCGCACAATCATGGGAAAGAGATGAAATTCCCCATCCCGGTCGAGGAGGGGTAGAAATGCGCGCGGCCCCTCATACTCGAAACGCGGCTCGCCCCAGGTAACTCCGCCGTCTGGCGAGGTTACCGAGTAATTCTTATACAGACCGCCCTCGCCAGTCTCAGCGTAGAAAGATTTGAGGGCGCCGTCGGGCAGCAGGATCACCCCTCCCCTGCGCGGCCCGAGTAGAACCGGTTCCGATACCGCCTCAATATCGGCCTTCTGAGCGGCCGACAGCCTCCCGGGACCCTCCTGGGCGGCCAGGACAGGCCCTGCGCCCCATAAAGACGAGGCTGCAATTGCAGAGAAAAGAGCGGCACGGATGGTTCGGGTAAGCATATATTTTCTCCTGACAAGTTAGGCGCCTTTGACTATAGCATATGGGGGAAACGAACAGAACGTCTTGGGCGTCCCCTTGTCAGGTGTAACCGGACAATTCCTCACGCGCGGCAAGTAAGACTCGCGCTTCCTCTAGAGCGCAAGAGAAGGGAAATTCGTTGATATCCGCACATTCAATCCGTACCATTCCCAGGTAACGAGCTTTTGGCGGCCTTGGAACCATTCGTATGATCATCGACTGTCACGGTCACTGTTCTATCGACGGCTCATACTTCATGTCGGCGGACGATACCGTCCGCAGCATGGACCTTTACGGTGTCGATCGGATCTGTTGCTCCGCCCCAATCACGGAAGACGAAGCCGTGCCCGGCTTGGTCCGCAAACACAATGATCTCATCCTGGGATCCATGAGAAAGCATCCAACCCGAATTCTGGGCATGTGCTTTGTCAACCCCGGTTATTTCCGGGAAGCCCAGGACGAGATCACCCGGTGCGTCGTCGACAACGGCATGACGGGAGTCAAACTGTACCATCAATACTGCATCAACGAGCCGGTTCAGTTTCCCGTCATTGAGCGATGCATTGAACTCGGCGTGCCCATCCTCATGCACGCGGGATATCCCGCGGCGCCCGAGTTGCGCCAGCAACAACCCCGCCTTTCGACCGGGGCCCACTTCGCCGACGTTGCCAAACGCTACCCCGAAGCGATGCTGATCTGCGGGCACATCGGCGGGGGCGGCGATTGGGA
Source organism: Candidatus Hydrogenedentota bacterium (assembly GCA_035416745.1). NCBI lineage: Bacteria > Pseudomonadati > Candidatus Hydrogenedentota > Candidatus Hydrogenedentota bacterium. The sequence continues at coordinate 17,354 of DAOLNV010000082.1, forward strand.
ACGGCAGCTCAAGGGACTGCGCGAAGCTCCCAGCGTCTTTCTCGACACCAGTGGCTCGGTTATCGACGCGGGCATGATCGAGCGCTGCGTGCGCGAACTCGGGATCGACCGGCTTCTCTTCGCGTGCGACGGCAGCATGGAACGCGGCCTTGGAAAGATTGTTGACGCAACACTGACCAAATCCCAGCGCACCAAACTCTACAGCGCCAATTTCCTCCGAATCCTTGCGAGAAGAGCCATATGATTATTGACGCAAATACATGGATTGGCCACTGGCCATTTCGCGCGCTTCCGCAACGGACAGCGAAAGACCTGCTCAAACAAATGGACCGCCTGGGCATCGGCAAAGCCCTGACCGGAAATCTCAATGGGCTGCTCTACAAAGACGTGCACGAATCCAACCATGAACTCGCGCGCGAGCTCCGGCGCCACGGTGACCGCCTTGTCCCTTGCGCCCTGCTCAACCCCCTTTACGATGGCTGGCGCGACGACCTGCGCCAGTGCCGTGAACAATTCGGAATGCCCGTGCTTCGCCTGACCCCGGGCTACCATGGATACGCTTTGACCGAGCCCTGTGCGCTCGAACTGATCGCCGCGGCGCACGAGATTGGCATGCGGGTCGCGTTCTATTGGCGCGTCGTCGATCCGCGCGGACGCCACCGCCTCGACCCCGGCCGGGAAGCCGACGAGACGGCGGTCCGCTACGCCGCCGGGCAATTCCCCAATGCCCAGTTTCTCATGCTGAATTTCCGGCGCGTACTCGACAAGCCCCGCCCGAAACCGGCCTGCCTGTATGACATCACGCTCTTTGTGGGCCGGAACGGATTGCGGTTAACGGACGAGATTGCCGAACACGGCGCGGCAACGTTCGCCGTGGGCACGACCATGCTCCTGCGGTACGGTTCCGCTCCATTATTGGCGCTCGAGAAGTGCGGTCTGGCAAAACGCGACCGAGAAGCCATCGAATGGCGGAACATCATCAAGTTGATACCTGCACTGAAGTGATGTAACGATCCTTGAACGTACTTTCTGGTCATCTGGGGAGGCTGTCATGACAAACCGCGAGCGCGTTCTGGCAATCCTGAATTACAAACCGTACGACAGAATGCCCATCATCCATTTCGGATTCTGGACCGATACCCTCGACAAATGGGCCGCCGAGGGCCACATTACCCGAGAAGAGGCAGACGAGTGGGCCGACGGCAATCCCTGGGACATCGTGATCAGCGAGAAACTCGGGTTTGACTTCAATTACTACTGTTGCTACAGCCCCAACACCGGGTTGAAACCCGATTTCGAACGCGAGGTTATCGAGGAACTACCCGACGGGGGCAAGAAGGTCCGCAACGCCTGGGGCGTTATCGAACTCGAGAAACCCGGCGCGACGTCCATCCCCGCCGAGATAGACCATCTCCTCAAAACGCGCAAAGACTGGGAACAACATTACAAACACCGCCTTCAGTTCAAACCTGCACGCGTGACCGGGTCGGAGGTCCTGGTGAACGCACAAATGGTCCCATGGAACGAGGGTGGTCTCGAGTTTCTCCAGAAGGACGAACGGGATTATTACTACGGACTCCATTGCGGCAGCCTCTTCGGCGAAGTGCGCAACATCCTGGGCGTCACCGGCGCCAGCTACCTGTTCGCGGAAGATGACGCCCTGTTTACCGAAATCATTGACACCCGGGCCGAACTCTCGTACCAGGCGGTCAAGATGACCCTCGAAAGCGGCGCAAAATTCGATTTCGCCCATTTCTGGGAAGACATCTGTTTCAAGAATGGGCCGCTGATCATCCCGTCGGTCTTCGACGAAAAGGTCGGCCCTCACTACAAGCGCATTACCGAACTCGTCAACAGCTACGGCATCACTATCGTCTCCCTCGATTGCGACGGATGCATCGACGCGCTAATTCCCACGTGGCTCAACAACGGCGTCAACACCATGTTCCCCATCGAGGTCGGCACCTGGAACGCCAGCATCGCCCCATGGCGCAAGCAATATGGCAAAGAGCTTCGCGGCGTTGGCGGCATGAACAAGGTGGTGTTCGCACGCGACCGGGCCGCCATTGACGCCGAGGTCGAGCGTCTCAAGCCGCTGGTCGAACTGGGCGCCTACGTCCCCTGCCCTGACCACCGATTGGCCCCCGACGCGAAATGGGACAACGTCCGCTACTATTGCGACCGCATGCGCGAGACCTTCTCATAACCAGAAAATTCCGCGGCTGAGGCAGGGGAAAGCAGCTTGGCCGCGGTCGCGGAAGTCCTGGAAGAAAGCCGCGGACGGGTCAGGTCCGCGGCTTTTGTTCGTTCTCTTCAGGGCCGGGGGGCGGCGGCTTCCAAAACCCCGCCCCCGCTCCGGAACTTCGTTGCCCCCTGGTCCCTTGTGAAATCAGGCTTTGCCCAATTCGTCCCGGTGCGCCCAGACCTTCTCGAAGGCCGCCACGTATTGATCGATCAATTCCGGCTGGTCCGAGGTCCAATACGGCAAGTGAATGGCTTTACGGTTGATTTCGTCGCATCCGGGCACCGAACCTTCTTCCGGCAGAACCGGCATATGACGCCACCACTTGTCCTCCTGGAATATCGGATACGAGTGCAGCAGCGTCCAGGTGTATTCACCGACACTCACGCCTTCGGCCTGCAATGCTTTCACTGCAGCAGCACGCGACATTCCCGCCTTCTTCTCGTCAATGAACATGGGATTGTTCGCGTAGAACACCCGCTCGACGTCGGGCCGCACGTACTGCTCGGTAAGCCCGGGCAGTTGCATCAGGCGATCGTTCATACGGCGAATCTGGGCAACTCCGGCGGTGTTCCGCTCATCCAGGCCCTTGAGCTGGATGCGGGCAAGAATAGCCGACGCCGGGTGCATGCGCAGTTTCGAGCCGAACGCCGTGCCTTGGTATTTTCGGTAGGGGCTGTCTTCCGGGAATGTCCTGGGCAGGTCGTAGTTCCCATACGTGACGGCCCGCTCGTAGTCTCCCCGGTCCTTGTAATTGGCGATGCCGCCTTCGATCGACGGCAGCGGCTTCCCCGTCTGCAGGCTGAAACCCGCCATGCGCCCCCAATTCCCGACAAGGGTCCCCTTGACACGCGCGCCATGCGCATGGCTGGCGTCTTCCACCACCTGCAAATCATGTTCCTGGGCAAACGCGCAGATGTCGTCCATGTCGCACGGCAGACCGTACCAGTGGACCGGCATGATCGCCCGGGTCTTGCTCGTCAGCCGCCGTTTGCAGTCCTCGACCGAGATGTTCATCGTCCGGGGATCGGCGTCCACAAACACCGGCACCAATTCAAAAAACCGCATTGGCACCACAGGAAACCACGTGCTGAAATCTGGCACCAGCACCTCGCTGCCAGGGGGAAGTTCAAGTGCGAACATCATCGAGGTCAACGCGCTCGTGCCGTTGCAGTGGGCCTTCACGTACGGGCACTCGTGATAGGCCTTCCAGGCTTCCTCGAACTCGGCTATGGGCCCATAGCCCGGGCTCCTCAACAACTCGGAAACCGCCTGGATCTCCTCCTCGCCATAGAGAGGCCACTTCGTCGCATTTCCGAGCTCCGCGGTGACGGCTTTGGGGCCGCCGTTCAGCGCCAAGGCCTCATTCTTGCCCTGCGCTGCCAGGGCCGGCCTGCCCTTCACCGCTCCGCCGAGATAAAGGCCCACACCCAGCGCGCCCGCGGCCTTGATGAATGTGCGGCGCTTGGTCAAAGGAGCATTCGGTTTCGTTTTCATTACCTGTCCCTCCTGGCGTATTCCGTGTTCAAGTAAAGGAATTGTCCCTTGCTCTTATAATGTTCCAACCTGATTCCGGAATCAAACGAATAGCAGCGCCCCGCGCCACGCTGGCCGCCACAGAGGAAAACGCCTGTTCCGGCACCTTTGGGGAGTCTCGCGGTAATCTCTTGGCATTTGAGAAAAATTCAGGTACACTAAATCATGGTGTGTGAGACAAATGCACGTCGCATCAGGGGATAGGTAACCAAGGTGAATGTCTTATGAACAAGGTGTTGAGGATTTCGTTTGCACTGTTGTTGAGCGTTGCGTTGGCAGGGACCGCGTGGTCTGCTGAGAAGGGCAAGCTCGATGATAACCAGTACTGGGAGAAGCATCCCGAGCCGGCGCTGCAGGTTTTCAAGACCACCGGCCGCGGTGTGCGTGCGCTGATCTATCAGTCGCTCCAATCCTTGAAAGAGGGCAACGAGCACTTGCCTATCCTGGGTAGCGTCAAGATATTCGAGGGGATTGGCACGGGGCTGCTCGAACTGAGCGCCAGCACCTGTATGGGCATGGCCGGCTCGAAGCCTCGCCCTTACGATGAATTAAGCAAACCCAACACCATATTGAATGCCGATCCGCTCCTTCGCAACACCCGCCAAGTGGGAGGCACGGCCATCACAGCCTCCGAGGGTCTTCCCATGGTCGCGGGATTGTATGCCGCTCAGAAGGCCACCGACCAGGTGCCGCGCGAAACGAAAGAAGCGGAGGTCCTGCGCAGGGCGCCCGAGAAGAAGCGTATGACGGTGCCCGAAGCCCAGCGGAGATATGTGGGCGAGCGGGCGCAATACGGCCGCAAGATCGAGCGCGGCCGGGGCAATTTGCTCAAGCAGTTGCGCTACGCGGAATAACTCTCGCGAACGGCGCATCGCGTGGTCTTTACCCGCTTGCCAGCACGCAACGAGTATGCTGAATAGTCAAGGTAGGTCCGTGTCCAGTGAAGTCTCTCAAGGATAAACACTTTTGGTTCGTTCTTCTCTTTTTGGCTTCGTTCGCAGCCTTTCTTGAGTTGGGGCGCATGGACGTCTGTACTGACAACGAAGGCCAGCGCGCCACCCCGCCCGCAGAGATGCTCCGATCGGGCGACTTCATTGTGCCTACGATCAATGGTGTGACGTATCTGGCCAAACCCCCAATGCTCTACTGGGCCATCGCCGGCGTGTACAGAGCTACTGGAGAAGTCTCCGCGCTGACGGCCAGAATTCCAACTGCCGCGTGTGCGGTGGCGCTGATCCTTGCCGTCTACGTTGTCTTCCGGGCCAGGCTGGGCGGGCATCCGGCACGATGGGCTGCGCTGGGGCTTCTGGCCTCTCCTTATTTTCTCGAACGTTCCCGCTGGGCCGAGATTGACGTGCCACTGACCCTTGCAACGTTTCTGGCCATCGCCGCCTGCTGGGCGGCCATCGAATCCAAACGCCGTTTTCGCGGCGTCTGGCTCACCGTTGGCGCGGGTCTGGCGATGGGCGCTGCCATCATGTTGAAGGGACCGGCCCCCGTCCTCTTTCTCGGGGCAGCCTGGGCAGCCTATCTGATCACCAGAGGCGACGTTGGCCTGAAGCCCATGAAGCGGCTTGCCATGCTCACTGCCTTGGCGCTCCTGGTCCAATACTTGCTCAAACTAACCGGTATGCTGGCATTTCCAATTGCCCTCGCATCTGTGATGGCGTACACGGCCGTATGGGCATGGCGAAACGCCCCAGCCAGCCGAGCCAAGGCGACCGGTGTTGCTTTCGCCACTATCCTGATCGGTGTTCTCCTTGCCTCTCCCTGGGCACTGGCGGTATTGAATGCGCAGGGATGGGACAGCGTCCGGAAGCTGTTGAGTTCAGAGGTAATTACCCGAACCCATACGGCCACGGACATTAACAGCGGAAGCCCGCTGTATTATCTTGTAGCGCTCCCGCTGCTCGCCGCGCCATGGGGCTTCTTGTTTCCCTTTCATGCGTCTAGACACGAATGGCAGACCAACGGGTCCAACTACCGGCTCTGTATTGTCATGGCGTGGTTGAGCATTCTGACATTCTCTCTCATCGCGGGGAAGGAATATGAGTACATCCTGCCGGCGTTTCCGTTTCTTCTTGGAGCCACAGGCGTGCATTTGACGAACGTGCTGGAGAAGCAGTCCCCCAACTGGATGACGGCGTGGACCCGCCACTGGGGAAGCGCCCTGCTGGTGATTCTTAGCGTCCTCGCGCTTGCTGCTCCTATCTATGCCTCCGTGGCCCTGCGCCATCCTACCCTGATTGCAGAGACCATCCTGCTCGGAGCCGTGGCGCTTGCGGCAGGCGCATGGGCCGTCCGCAACAGGGCATGGCGCGTGCACGGTATCGCGCTGCAGGCCCTTCTTGTCGTCGTGGCAGGGTTGCTTTCAGTGCGGAGTTTTTACTACACGGGCGCCAATTCACCGCGCGAACTGGCAGAGACCGCCGGCGGACTGCTTCGCGCGGGATACCAGGTCGAAGTCGGATGGTTCCGGAATCCGTTCACTCCCGCGTTCGCGTTCTACGCCGCAGCTCCGGTCCCGATACAACTGAACCCAACGATCGTTCAAGAGAGATTGAATGCGGAGACCCCCTACTTCTTCCTGGTTCGCGAAAGAGATCTCAAGAATGGGCAAATCTCCTTGCAACCAAAGGCATATCAAATACTTATGGGGCCCTACACCAGCAAGAAATACCTGATGATCGGCAACGCCTCGCTTCCTCTGCTTGAGCATCCGCCCAGCCACGCGCCCGGCGGGTAGGGCAAAGTCTCCAAACCGCTGGTACTGCATCCCTTGATAGGATTTCCTGTTTTCGACAGGCTCGTGTACAATAGTATCGGTGTGAGTGGGCCGGGTGGTCGCGGCGCCCCCTACAAGGGGTGCCGAGGAAAGTCCGAGCTCCACAGGGCAGGGTGCTTCGTAACGCGAAGGCGGGGCGACCCGACGGAAAGTGGCACAGAAAAGACACGGCCGGTGTCCGTTATTGCGGACCGGCAAAGGTGAAAAGGTGCGGTAAGAGCGCACCAGCGGCTTGGCAACAAGCCGGCTCGCCAAACCCCACCCGGAGCAATTCCAAATAGGGGGGCGATGGAGTGGCCCGCTCCGCCCCCGGGTAGGAAGCTAGAGGCTTGTGGCGACACAGGCCCGAGATGAATGGCCGCCCAGGGATGGTTCGCCGTCCTGGACAGAACTCGGCTTATAGGCCCACTCACCGCAGTGTTCTTTCTTGATCGGCGTTACTTGTATCCCTTCCCACTGCGGGAAGAGGCCAGACGCGCACGCCGGATGACTTCCCGTGGCGGGAAGCGACCGAGAGCTGCAGGCGCAAAGCTCCGTCTGCCCCATCATATGGGAGGTGCTCTGCCTTCTGAAGGTCACGCCGGGATGTCTCTCGTCAAGTTCTATGAGCAGGCTTATCTCCCCAATCGGCGGATAAGAAAGCCCTCGCTGGAGGGATCTTCTTGTCTCCATAAAAACAGGAATGAACTCACACGGAGACACGGAGAACACAAAGATTGAATCCTCCGAAACAGAGTGAGACAGGAAGCATCATTTTGGATTGCGCGGTGGCGCTTCATCGTGAGACGGGTCCCGGGCTGTTGGAAACAGTGTACGAAGCGGTTCTTGCACGCGATCTGGAGGCCCGGGGTCTGCGCGCGGCACGGCAAGTTCCCATCCCCATCGAGCTTCGCGGGCTCCAATTCGACGAAGGGTTTCGTGCAGACCTCAT